>JBKJOD010000034.1:0-7335 GCA_046593245.1 Phycisphaerales bacterium | reverse complement strand
TCCGGGGGTATTCACGTGCGTTTCCGGGTACGGTCGCGCCGTCTGGCCCGGCGCGCTGGGCCGCGCGGTTGTGCGAGCGATCGATTCTGGCGAGCTGGATCTGCTGCACATCCACGGGTTGTGGTCGCCGGACCTGCTGGCGGCCGGGTTGGCGTGCGTGCGGCGGGGTGTGCCGTGTGTCTGGGAGCCGCATGGCATGTTGGTGAGAGAGGCCTATGCGCAGAAGCGCTGGAAGAAAGAGCTGTTCATGGCGATGGGCATGCGCCGCGCCCTGGCGGGCGTGGCGTCCCTGGTGTTCGTGACGGCCGACGAGCGCGAGCACAGCATCATCCCAAGCGCCGTCGGGCTGGAGCGCCGGCGCGTGGTCCCCCTGCCGGTGGCCATGCCCCCGATGTCGATCACGCCCGAGATGCGCCGCGCGGCACGCGTGCGCTTCGGGCTGCCCGTCGATGCTCCGGTGGTCGTGTTCATGGGGCGGTTTCATCACGTCAAGCGGATTGATATGGCCATTCGTGCGCTGGCGGCGGCGGCGATTCCCGATGCCCGGCTTCTGCTTGTCGGCGGGGGCGAAGAGGAGCCGGCACTCCGTGCGCTCGCGGGCTCGCTGGGAATCGCGGACAGGGTCGTGTTCGCGGGCTGGGTGCGCGGCGACGACAAATGGACCGCGCTGGCCGCGGGAGACGTGCTCACGCTCAACAGCATCCACGAGAACTTCGGGTACGTCGCGGTGGAAGCGCTCTGTGTCGGCACCGAACCCGTGCTCACGAGCAACCTCGCGCTGGCCCGCGAGATCGGTGCCGCAGGCGTGGCGACCATCGCGGCACCCGATGAGCGAGCCCTGGGCGCCGCACTTGCCGATGCTCTGTCGCGCAGGAACTGGCAAGCCACGCTGGCGCGCGGCGGAGCATGGGTGCGGGAGCACCTCTCGCCGGAGGCGGTCGGAGCTACGCTGGAAGCCCTGTACCGGGAGTCGATCGGACGACGCATCGGGGGTGGGCCGCGATGACGCACATGTCAACCACAACTCCAATTGTCTCCGCGTCGATCAATGGCATCGCGGCTTCACCGCCGCGAGGAGACCGGCCGCTGCGTATCGCCATGTGCTGGCACAGTGTGTCGGGGTACATGTCATCCTGCTGGAAGGCACTGGCCGCGGATCCCGGCGTGGAGTTGCTGGTGTGCACGCAGCGCCCGAGCAGTTTGGGCGATGCCCCCTTTGATGCGCGACTGGTGGAGGGTGTGCGCACCGTCATGATCGAGCCGGAGCGCATGAACGATCCGGGCTCGCTCGCGGGGCCGGTGGCGGAGTTCCGGCCGGATGTGCTTGTGATCGGCGGCTGGTTCGTCCCTGCGTTCAATGCTCTCGCATACGAGCCGCGCCTGGCGGGCGTGCCACGCGTCCTGGCCATCGATCGCCCGCGCGAGACCCTGCTGAAGGACTGGTCGCACAGACTCCGGCGCAGGAGTTATCTGCGACGATTTGACCAAGTCTTTGTCACCGGCGAGCGGTGCTGGCAGTTCGCCCGGTTTCTGGGCTTCGCCGATGGGCAGATCCGACGCGGCACCTACGGCGTCGATTTCGAGGGGCTGGCTCCTTTGCTCGACACACGCCTGGCCCGGCCGGGTGGCTGGCCGCGCTCGTTCCTGTACATGGGCCGATACGCGCCCGTCAAGGGGATCGACATTCTGCTGGAGGCGTACGGACGGTACAGATCGACGGTGTCCGATCCTTGGCCACTTACTACCTGCGGTGCGGGTGAGCAGAAGGGAATGCTCGCCGGGGTGGCGGGAGTGCGGGACCTGGGCTTTGTCCAGCCGGCGGGGCAGAAGGACGTGCTCGCGGCAGCTGGCGTCTTTGTGATGCCCAGCCGGTTCGACCCCTGGCCGCTGGTCATTGTTGAATCTTGCGCGGGCGGCCTGCCGGTGCTCTGCTCCAGCGCGTGCGGCTCCGCGGTGGAATTGGTGCGTTCATATGCCAACGGGTTGGTGCGCCCAACTGGCGACGCGGGCGCATTGGCATCGGGGATGTGCTGGATGCACGCCAACGAGGAGCGTTTGCCGGCGATGGGGATGCAGAGCCGGGCGATGGCGGCGCCCTATTCCGCCAGAGTATGGGCGATCCGCTGGCGCGAAGCGTGCGCTGAGCTGGCTGGATCGCGTGTGTGATCGTGCAGGGCGGAGCCGCCTAGCGATTCGGCGCTGCGGAGTTTTCGCCATAGTCGGCGTACTCGGCGTACTCGGCGATCCCGTGTTCCTCGAACGCGGGAGCGTGGTCGGAGCGATAGGCCTTGGCCTCGTCCAGGAGAAACTTGCCGATCCCCGCGAACATGAGGAACATGACGGATGTGGCCGCGGAACGGGCGAGGATGTATCCCTCGAAGGCAGCGCCTGCAAAGTACATGGCCATGAACCCGCCGTAGAGATCTGTGAGGGATTGCAGATGCTGCGGCATGGAGCGTCGCGCGATCAGGAGCTTGATGCACCCCCATACCGAGACGCCCAGCAGCGAGATGACCAGCAGGAACATGCCGATTCCGTATCCGGCGAATGAGCCGAAATAGCTGCTCTCGGAGCCGCCAGCGTCGCCCCAACCCGCGCCAATGAGCGGGTTCGCCAGGGCGGTCTCGATCTGGGCTTTCCAGACCCAGCCGCGGGTGTCATCGATGGAGGAGAACCGTTCAAGGTTTGCGCCGATCTGCAGCGAATCAGAGAGGCCGTACAAGGCCCAGAACACCAGCCCCGCCACCGGGAGCAGCAGGACCGCCTGCCCCACCCGGGCGTAGAGCACGCCCATCGAGCCGATCACGAGCATGAGCGCGCCGGTGCGAGAACCGGACCAGAGGAGGAACAGCAGATTGATCGCCGTGAGGGCGAGCCAGAGGATCTTTGTGCGCCGATGCGGGTCGTTGAGCAGCAGCCACAGCGCGGCCACGGCCAGCGGCGCGCAGAACACGGCGGCCTGCTGCGCGTTGGCCAGCATGCCCCAGAACCGGCCGGTGTTGTTCACCAGCAGCTTGGGGTTGACTACAAACTGCACCGAGCAGCAGAACGTCCAGATCACCGACACCCACATGAGCACGCGGATCATCCGCAGGCACCCGTCGTAGTCTCTGGTCATTCGCCCGACTACAGCGATCATGCACGGGATCGTCGCCAATGCAAAGGCGAGTGACTGCAGCGCCGTCCCGGCGTCCTCGTGCACGAACTGGAGCAGCCCGGCAAGCAGACCGATCGTCAGCAGCAGCATGCTGGTGGCCGGCAGGATCTGCGCCGACGCGCCGCCTTGCACCAGCATGATGGCGGACAGCAGCACGCCGAACGCCAGGTGGATCGAGGCACGCTGCAACTGCACGGGTTGCATCCACGTCGCCAGGTAGTGAGTCTTGAGGTCATCAACCGGCGCGGTGAGAGCCGTCGCGAACAGTGTGCCGGCGATCAACCAGTGTTTGAAGCTGATCTTCATCACCAGCGCGGCGACCACCACCATCGCGGAAAAACCCGCGATGAAGATCACCTCCGAGGTGCGCCCCTCGAATCCGTAGACGTGCTGCTGGGCGAGCGTGAGAGGGTGCATTTGGGTGGGGCCGGGGTTCGGGTGTGTTGGTGCGTGGCCAGAGAAAATGCGTGCGGCCGCTGATGCGCCCGCTGGCGGTACGTTTATCGGTCGCCAGGGTTCGCGACCGAAGTCCCGCGCGACGGAATCTGCAGGTCCACGATCACTGGGCGATGTTCGGATTGCAGCCGGGCCAGTGTCGCCCAGCCCGCAACCTCGATTCCCGGCCCCACGAGTGCATCGTCAATCGCAATGCTCGCCGGCCAGAGCGCGCCCACGCCGGAGGATTGCTTCGTTCGAATATTCCATGGCACCACATCAGGGTATGTGCCGTCAGGTATGAAGAGCGGTTTGGCTCGTCGGAGCCACCCCCTGTCGCAGGCCAATCGGCTGCGCCAACCTGTCGGCGTTGCGTTCAGGTCGGCCAGCACTACGACCGCAAGCCCGTCGCCGCGGAGTTTGGCGCAGAGCGTCACCAGTGCCTCCACCGCTGCATTCCCCTCGTTCCAGCGCTGCTCGGTGCGTGGCGAGCGCGGATGCACGGCCACGATAGCAAACCGCCCCTGCGGACGCTCCGCAACCCCGGCGATGAAGCGATCTGCCATCGGCCCGACGAACGTGCAGTCCACCCGTGTCAGCGGCCAGCGGCTCACGACAAATCCAGCGCTGATCTCGGTGCTCACTTGGTCCGGGGCGGGCTTCCACTCACGGAACAGCTTGCCCGGATACTTCTCTTCCAGCCCATGCCCGTAGATCACATCAAACTGCATCGGTACTGGCGGGCAGAGGATCGAGAGCACATCCGCCCCTGATCGCTCCATCAGTGCGTAGATATCTTTCTTGTCGCTCAGGCAACTGTCGTTGTAATGCAGGAATCGCACGGCACCGGGCGGGGCGACGGGGACGGGGGCGCGGGGCAGGAACGCGGCGCGGTGCTGCACCAAGGGCGTGAGCTGGATGGCGCAGGCAAGGAGCGCGAAGACGAGGGCGCGGGGGCGGCGGAGGATGGCGTCGATGATGGCGACGGCGATGCAGAGGATGAGAATCTGCGCGCCAAGATTGGCGATGAGGTCAATGCGAAAGGACTTTTCAGAGAACATCCAGAGCGAGGAGAGGATGAGCGCGGGGATGGTGAGCGACCATGCGATGATAAACGCGATGAGGCGCCGCAGTGTGCGGAAGATGGAGACGGGAGGCGTTGACATCGGTGGGATTGTGGTGAGAGAGGCGGCGCGTGTTACAGATTCGGCCGCTGGGTCATCCAGGCCCAGTGCTTGGCGACGCCTTCGGAGAAGGGGGTGCGTGGGTCGTAGCCGAGATCGGCTTTGGCGCGGGAGATGTCGGCGTAGGTGCGCTCGACATCGCCGGGCTGGGCGGGTTTGCGGGTGATATGCGGAGCGCGATCGACGGTGCGGGCGATGGTGGCGATCATGTCGCTGAGGGTGACGGGCTCGCTGTTGCCCAGGTTCCAGATGCGATAGCCGAAGCGGTCGATGTGGTCGTGGGCGGCGAGCACGCCGCGGACGATGTCGGCGACGAAGGTGTAGTCGCGGCTGGTGGAGCCATCACCGAAGACATCGATGGGCTCGGCGCGGGAGATGCGTTTGAGGAAGAGCGATATGGCAAGGTCGGGTCGTTGGCGCGGGCCGAAGACGGTGAAGAAGCGCAGGCACGCGGTGGGCATCTTCGTGAGATACCAGTGCGTGTGCGCGAGCAGCTCGCAGGCACGCTTGGTGGCGGCGTATGGGGAGATGGGCTCAGAGACATCGTCGGCCTCGGAGAATGGGACGCGGGCGGCGTTGCCGTAGACGCTGGAGGAGGAGGCCATGACGAAGCGTGCGACACCGGCGCGGCGGGCTTCTTCGAGCAGGATGCTGGTGCCCATGACGTTGGTGCGGGCGTAGCCGGCCGGGTCGGCGATGCTGGGGCGGACGCCGGCTTTGGCGGCGAGATGGATGATGCCGGAGGGCTTGGTGCGGGCGAGCAGATCGCGGACGAGCGCGACGTCGCAGATGTCACCCTCGATGAGTTCGAGGTGGGCGGGGTGGCTCGCGCGGGCGCGGACTTCGGCGATGTTGGCACGCTTGATCGCGGGGTCGTAGAAGGGATCGAAGTTGTCGAGGGCGATGACGCGCTGGTTGCGGGCGAGGAGGGCGTCGGCGACGTGGGAGCCGATGAAGCCGGCCGCGCCGGTGACGAGGATGGCGGAGCCCGGATGTGCGGCGGAAGTGGAAGTGGTGGTAGTCATGCGAATGTGGCGGAGGCAAAAAAACAAGCAGGGCGCCATCGTAAGACAGCGCCCCGCTGGAGGAGAGAGAGATCAGGGGGAAGTACCGCCGCTATCGGCCTGCGCGAGGACGAGTCATCACTGACTCAGGCGCAGACAGCAAGCTGATGGTGGTACGAAAGCGTCATAACTCCTTCAAATACAACGAACCAACAGAATCGTTCCGTGCATTCTATCACGAGGGCGGGCAATTGACAGATTTTTGTACGCTTTGGAGTGCGGAGTTGTTCCATGTGTGCGGCACGTGTTATCGGTCGTAGTGCTGCTGTATGCAGATGAAGCGAGCGTGAACAACAATGGGCCGCGCGGTTGCGCGGCCCATGCACTACAGGTAGTGTGTAAGGATGTCAGGGTTGGCGGGGCGGATCGTGGGGAGCTGGTGGCGGAGGAGGGGGCATCATGGAATCATCGGGGATGGGTGCGGGCTTGGGCTCGCCTTCGCCCTGCGGGCCGCCCTTGCCGCGGCGGAGTAGCTTGGGATTCGGGAGTGTGCCACCGTTTTGCTCACGAGCTTTTTCGAGGCGAGCGAGCATCTGTTCCTGCTGCTCGGGGGAGAGCTGCGAGAAGAGGCGCATGAGGCGTTCGCGTCGCTGCGGGTCGATGTTGAAACCACGATCGCCGGGTTGGCCTTGGGGCGCGAAGGCATCGCCCGGAGTGTTGGGGCGGCGGCGCTGGTCGCCCTGGGGCTGAGCGGGTTTGGGTTTCTCACCGTTGTTGGCATCGGGCTTTGCGGAATCGGGATTCTTCTTCTTGGTTTTCTGACGGACGTAGTTTTCTTCGCGCTCTTTGGCCTGCTGGGCGCGGAACTCGTCGAGTTTGGCATCGACGGCTTTCTGCTGATCGGGCTTGAGCTCGGTCCAGATTTTGGTATAGAGCTCTTCGATTTTGGGAGCGCCGGCCATGAGGGATTGGTAGCGCTCGCGGGCCGCGCCGGTTTCTTTGGCATCGGCGGGAGCATCGTCGCGCCGCATCATTTCATCGGGATTTCCTGGCTTGTTCTGGCCTTCGGGAGGACGGGCACCGTCCTGGCCGGGGCGGCGGGGTTCGCCACCTTTGCGGCGGAGTTCGTTGAGTTCGTCGCGATGGTCCTTCATGTATGCGCCGACGGATTTCTGGAAGTCGTCCATCCAGCCCTGGTAGCGGGTGCGCTGCTCATCGGTGACGCGGAGATTTTCGGGGGCGTCGGGGGACATGATGGTGTCGAGCGCGTTGCGGAAGATGCGCGGGGGGAGGCGGTTCTCGCCGACGAACTTTTTGGCAGAGCCACCGGGCTCGCCGAAGGAACCGTTGACACCGGGGACGTTTCGATCGGTGACGGATGGGCCGCGGAGGGGATCGGGAGATTTGGGATCGTGCGCCGGCTGAGCGAGGGCGGTGCCGGCGGAGAGGAGGAGGGCGAAGAGGGGAAGGGAGCGAGTGTGCATGAGGGGTTCCCTTTCGAGAGGGGTGGGGACGGAAGCGTGTGCGTGAGATATCGGTCCGGCGCGGGTGGCGG
>JBKJOD010000428.1:0-3762 GCA_046593245.1 Phycisphaerales bacterium | reverse complement strand
CCCTACGAGCGACTCCTCGGAGACGCTATGGCCGGTGACGGGGCACTCTTTACCCGCGAGGATGCCGTCGAGGCGGCTTGGGCGGTGGTTGATCCCGTCCTGAAGCGGCACGAGCATGTCCGCCCATACCGACGGGGCAGTTGGGGACCCAAACAGGCCGACGCGCTCATCGCGGAGGATGGCGTGTGGCACAACCCCAAGCCCGTGGAGGTGTCGGGATGACCCAGGATGCCGCGGTCGTGTTCCTTCTCGATGTTGACAACACCCTGCTCGATGGCGACCGACTGGTGGCCGATCTGAAGCGCCATGTGCGGTCATCGCTCGGGGACGATCGCTTCGAGCAGTATTGGGCGATCTTCGAGGCACAGCGCGCAGAGCTCGGCTACGTCGACTACCTCGGCGCTCTGCAGGAGTATCGGATCAAGAACCCTCGCGACCAGAACTGCCTGCAAGTCTCGGCGTTCCTACTGAACTATCCGTTCGCGGACCTTCTGTACCCCGGCGCCCTCGACTTGATCACGCGGCTGCGCGGTTGGGGGCCCACGGTCATTGTCTCGGACGGAGACGTGGTCTTCCAGCCGCGCAAGATCGAGCGTTCCGGCCTATTCCACGCGGTGGATGCAAACGTACTTCTCTACATTCACAAGGAGCAAGACCTAGAGGATGTCGAGGCACGACATCCAGGCCACCACTACGTCTTCGTTGACGATAAACCACGGATTCTTGGAGCGGTCAAGAAGTTCTGGGGGCATCGCGTCACGACGGTGTTCCCCCGTCAGGGGCACTACGCCCACGACCTGGAATCGGTGGCCCGGTATCCAGTCCCGGATATCACGATCGATCGCATCGGTGATTTGCTGGGGTATGACTTGGCCGCGTTTACGGGCGACCCTAGCGCGGGCCTGGCATTGCGTCGCGGCATCGAGGGCGACTCATGAGTCAGATCCTGACAATCAACACGGGTTCGTCGAGCCTCAAGGTTGCTGTCTACGAAGACGGCCGGGGTGAGGCGAGGCTGTTGTCGGGGGAGGTCGCGCGGATCGGCGAGGCCGCGGGACGCCTGCGCCTCACCGATGCAAGCGGGAAAGTACTGATGGATCGCGAGGGCGCGTTCGCGGATCACGGCATTGCGCTGGAGGATGTGCTGGCGTGGCTGAAAAGCAATCGCTCGGACCTGGCATTCGGTGCAGTGGGGCACCGGGTGGTGCAAGGCGGCCCCCACCACTCCGAGCCCGAGCGCATCACGCTTGAGTTGATCGCTGCACTGAAAGACCTGGTGCCGATCGCGCCGGACCATCTGCCGAAGGCGATCCGAGCCATCGAGGTTGCCGCACGGGTTTATCCGAAACTGCCACAGGTAGCGTGCTTTGACACCGCGTTTCATAGGCACATGCCACGCATTGCGAGAATGTACCCGCTTCCCAGGCGCCTGTGCGAGCCGGAGGGGGATGGGGACGGCAGCGAAACTGGTGGCCTTGTTCGATACGGATTCCACGGCCTCTCCTACGAGTCCATTCTCCACCAACTCCGTGGCATCGCCCCGGCCGAGGCGGCGGGGCGCGTCATTGTCGCGCACCTTGGGAGCGGCGCGAGCATGGCTGCGGTCCGCGGCGGGACCGGCATCGATACCACCATGGGATTCACGCCCGCTGGCGGTCTCATGATGGGCACTCGCCCGGGCGACCTTGATCCAGGCGTCCTGCTGTACCTGATGTCTCAGACCCCGCCGGGCGCGATGCCGGCCGCGCTCAGCAAGATGATCAACCACGAGTCCGGGCTCCTTGGAGTGTCCGGCATCAGCTCGGATATGCGGGACCTCCTCGATCAGGAATCCACGAACGCGCGTGCCGCCGAGGCCATCGCCCTGTTCTGCTACCTGGCCAGGAAGCAGCTATGCGCGCTGACGGCCCCACTGGGCGGCTTGGACACGCTGGTCTTCACCGGGGGCATCGGAGAGCGCGCCGCCACCATCCGCGCGCGAATCTGCGAGGGGCTGGAGCACCTGGGCATCCGGATCGACACCGAGCGCAATGCCTCACACGCCGGCATTATCTCCGCGGCGGGGGCCGCGACGACCGTGCGTGTCTTGCAGACTGACGAGGACTCGATGATCGCCACGCACACCAGGAATCTCCTGACGGACAACGTCGTCAGTGCCGTTCGATAGGAGTTGACCCTTTGCTTCAGCCAGACGCGATGACCCACCAGCGGCAAATCCCGGTTCTCCCCGAGCGCCCCAGAGCCCATCCGATCTCGGGACGGGTATCTCGCTCATATCCGGTGGGGCGCCAGAGCGTCGCGCGCGCGTGCGCTGGCGCGGTTGTGACTCTCACCATCTCCACCCAAGATCCCCTCCCGCCCCACGTTCAGGCACGGATCGTGTCCACACCGAACTCCACCGGTCCCAACGACCGGACCACGGTCCCCTTTGTGCAGTCTGATCCCCGGACGCTGGTCTGCCACATGTCATCCGGGCGCCCCGGTCTCAAGTCCTTTCGGGCCGAGTTCTCGCTGGATGGAGGCGCTACGTGGATCGCGGACACAGTACCCGACGCCTGGATTCTGATCGATCCGCCTCAGGTAGACGGGCTGCTCATGTACGTCCTGATCCCCAACGTTTCGGGAACGGTGGCGGACTGGAAAGCCGACCTGAAGCGGGTCGGCGCCATGGGCTTCAACGCGATCCACCTCCTGCCCATCACGACGCTGGAGGCATCGGAGAGCCCGTACGCGGCCGGAGATCTTTTCGGAATCGATCCACGCTATCTGACCGGCGAAGCGTCGAATGGCGGGTTTGGACAGTTCGAGGGGTATGTCGCGGAAGCGAAGGCGCTCAACATCCGTCTTTGCTTTGACCTCGTGCTCAACCACGTGGGGGTGGACAGCAACATTGTGCATCGCACGCCCGATTGGATCGTTCCGGATGAGACCCGGCCCGACGGGCTCCGGCGCGCTCGGTACTGGTCAGGCGATCGGTGGCGGACCTGGGACGACCTTGTGCTGATCAACTATGAGCATCCATCGGAAGCGATCCGTTCGGAGATCTGGGCGTACATGACTGATTACACGCTGTTCTGGGCGAAGTACGCCAACGACACCGGTGGATTTGTACGCTTTGACAATCTGCACAGCAGCGACCCCGACTTCGTCCACGCGGTCACGACCGCCCTTCACACGGAATACCCCGACGTCGGTGTACTCGCCGAGTACTTCACGGATGAGCAGACGATGCTCCGCACCGGGCCGCGATGGGGCCTGAACCTCGTTCTCGCGACGCCGTGGAACTACCAGTTCGTGCCGCAACTCCGTGAGTACATCAACTACCTTCACCGGAACTCCGAGCACGTTCGATATTTCATGCCGATCACGTCGCACGACTGCGGGTCGCCGGCACAGGAGTTTGGCACGGCCGACTCGACGGTTCCGCGATATGTCGCCGCGGCTCTCCTGGGCACCGGGGCGACCGGAATGCCGCAGGGGGTCGAGCTTGGGGAGAGGGAGCGGATCGACTTCATCGGCAGAAAGGACAGGATGCGGTTTCCCGAAGAGCCGCGGTTCGCCCGGTTCATCGGGCGGGTGAACGCGATCCTGGCGGAGTATCCGGCGTTCCGGCGCGGCGCTAATGTCCGGTTTGTTGATAACGGACATCCCGCCGTGCTCGCCGCGTTTCGCTCCGACGATGGACAGCAGGCGGTGGGCTTCCTGGTCGTGTGCAACTTCGATATCCGCAGCCCGCAGCAGATCGACGTAGACCTCTCTTCA
>JBKJOD010000408.1:0-4552 GCA_046593245.1 Phycisphaerales bacterium | reverse complement strand
GCCCATTTGGGAGCGGCCGAGGTCCATGTTTCACGATCGTTTCCGGGCATGGGGAGCAGTGTACCGGCTGTGGGGTGTTCGGACTTACATCGCCCCGACGATCGGCGTTTCGGGCAGGTTCGCGGGCGACTGCTTGTTGCGGATTGCCTGTCGGATCTCTGCCAGCCGCCAGAGGGCGAGTTTGGGTTGCAGGTTCGCGTCGAACAATCCATCGTGCCGGCTGCTACTTTGGTTCGCCTTGCCTGTCGGCGCTTCGTCGTACATCTCGTGCCACGCGATGGAATGAACGTAC
Source organism: Phycisphaerales bacterium (assembly GCA_046593245.1). GTDB lineage: Bacteria > Planctomycetota > Phycisphaerae > Phycisphaerales > UBA1924 > UBA4658. The sequence continues at coordinate 4,260 of JBKJOD010000408.1, read as the reverse complement.
GGTTTGCTCGCGGCCACCGCGAACATCTTGGTCATCCACGCGGCCTGCGTCTGCGGGCTCCACGGCGTGCGGATATAGCCGGGATCATTCTCGCCGCCAAGGCCGAGATCATCCGGCTCCGGCGGCTTGCTCGGCGCGCTCATCGCCGCGATCGCCAGTGGCTTTTCCAGCGCGGCGTATCGATCCAGCAACGCGGAAAATGCCATAAGGTCGCGCGTCGATCGCCCCGGCTCGGGTTGCCCCATCTCGATGCAGAGCGCGAACAGGTCCGGGTTGATCCCCGCCTGCCCGATCATCTCCGCGTACATCATCGGCGGCATCGCCCGCGTGCTCGCCGTCGCGTAATACTCGCCCCACGGATGGTCGATTTGCACCTGCACCTTCGCAGAGGGTTGCAGCTTGCGAACGACCATCACCGCCAGCCGCGTCAGGTCCATCACCTGCTCGAGCGAGAGCGTGAAGTTGCTGGAAACATGCAGCCCGCTGACCACCGTCCATGTGCCCACCGTGCGACGATACCGCGTCACAAGGTTCTTGACGTGCTCATAGACCAGCTCGCGCAGCGTCTCGTAGTCGTGCTCCCAGATGTACAGCCACTCGGGCACGTTGCCGCGGCGCAGGTCGATCACCGGGCCCGCCACAATCGGCATCCGCGCCGTGCGCACCGCCCACTCGATCCACCGATCCGTCTTCGAGAAGACGTACCGGCCCTCGGTCGGTTCCATGTCCACCCAGCGCAGCGGCATAGTGACGAAGTCGCAGCAGGTCGTCACCGCCTTCTGCAGCGCGGGCGTGAACTGCTCCGCGCTCACCACCGCACCGATCTGCGGCGGGCTGGGCAAAATCACCCCGACGCTTCCCAGCAGCGCGTTCCGGCTCTCCGCCACCTCATGGTCCGTCAGCGCGTTCGGTGGCGACGAGACCTTGGCCGCGGCAAGTGCCAGTTCCCCCGACATCCGCTTGGAAAACTGCACCCGCGCCTGCGTGAGTGTTAGTTGCTCGCCCGCTTCCATCGCCAGTGAGAGCGCGTGCCGCGCGTGCATCTCCGCGGCGGGCGTGTACGGCCGCTCCGGCTGCGTGCCCGCCGTGTTGCTCTGCTCCACCACCGCTTTCGTGAACGCCTCGCGGGCCTTCTCAAAGAGAGTCAGGCCGGGATCGGTCGGCGGCAGATCAAAGAGTGCCCAGTCCTCCATCTTGTTGAGGATGAGCATCAGCCGATGGCGAGCCAGTTCCAGCGAGAGCAGATACGGCTTCTCCCGATCCGGCAGCAGGCAGGTTTGCAACGTGATCGGCCCCAGCCCCGGTCCGCTTGCGCCCGGCGCGGCTTCCACATGGAACTGCAGCGCGATTCCGGCGGATTCCGGCGAGCGTTTGTCACAGCGAATCACACCCCCATCCAGCGTGATGTCGGCGGGCATCGGCACATCATCCGCCCCGAACATGTGCGCGTGGTGCAGCGCGGGCTCGACATGCTCGCCGCTGGGAGACGGAGGATCAAAGAGAACAAAGCTAAGCATCGCGGGGTGAGTATTCCCGGGCCTGAAGAACTGGGGAAGGGTCGAATCCGACGGGAGGGGAGGGTAGCCAAGTTGCTCGTGGCACGGCCCTGGCGTGGCATGGGCTTACGAGCCCGTGCGTGGCGCTGAAATGACGTTCCGTTCACTCCCCGTGTCGGCCGTACCCGAGACATCAGATATCACTCACGCGACGATTTCCCCTTCGACCGCAAGTTGATTCTCAACCCGTCCACCCCCCACACGTCCTACAGCATCAACTGATAAAACGCCACATCGTGCCATTGCTCATATTTCCACCCCGCCTCCCGGAATGTCCCGACATGGACAAATCCCATCGCCGTGTGCAACCGCTCAGAGGCCGCGTTCGGCACCGCCACCCCACCGATCAGCGAATGATGCCCCTCCGCCCGGCACGCCTCAATCAGCGCGGCGTACAGCGGCTTCCCCAGCCCCCGCCCGGTGAGCGTGGGCCGCAGATAAATGCCCACCTCCGATGTCCGTGCGTACGCCGTGCGGGTTCGCCACGTGCCGGATTTGGCATACCCCGCAATCGCGCCATCCACTTCCAGAATCAAGAATGGATACCGCGTGATCCCCGCCCGCCACTGCTCTCGCAGCTCCTCCGCCACCACCGGCTCATAGCTGAAGTGAATCGGCGTGTTCAGAATGTAGTGGTTGGTGATTTCCGCCACATCGCCAAAGTCAGACTCGCGGGCCTCGCGGATGTTCATGCTGGAGCATAAGGGCAGTCCGTTGCAAGTTCATCGCCCGGGAAAGATGCCAACCTCCTCCCACCGCATTATCCTCCCGACATGCCCGATACCTCACCTCTCGCCCCCAACCTCAAGCTCCTCCGCCGCGGCAAGGTGCGCGATGTCTACGCGCTTCCTCCGGAGCAGCCCGGTGCCGAGCCGCGCATCCTCATGGTCGCCTCCGACCGCATCTCCGCCTTCGATGTCGTCATGCCCACCCCCATCACCGGCAAGGGCAAGCTGCTCACGGAAATCGCCACCTGGTGGTTCGGATTCATCGCCAAACACAAACTCGCCGAGACGCACTTGCTGTCCACCAATGTGGACGACCTCCCAGCCGAGTCCATCGCATCCCCGGGCGTGCGCGAGTATCTCCGGGGCCGCATCACCATCGGCCGCGCCTGTCGCGTGATTCCCGTCGAGTGCGTCGTTCGCGGATACCTAGAGGGTTCCGGCTGGAAGGAATACCAGCAGACCGGTCAGGTCTGCGGGGTTCCGCTTCCGCGCGGCCTCAAACAGTGCGACAAACTCCCCGAGCCGATCTTCACCCCCGCGACGAAGGCCGCGACGGGTCACGACGAGAACATCACGTTTGAACACGCCTGCGACCTTGTGGGTATGGAGACTATGCACGCGCTTCGTGAGACGACGCTCGCGATCTACGCTGCCGCCGCCCAGCACGCCCTTGCCCGCGGCATCATTATCGCTGACACAAAATTTGAGTTCGGTTTTCCCGACGACAAAGTGCCCCGCGCCGGGCGTATTTGGGTACCGCCCATCATCGTCGACGAAGCGCTCACACCCGATTCTTCCCGGTTCTGGCCAGCGGACACCTACCAGCCGGGTCAAGCTCAGAAGAGCTATGACAAGCAGTTCCTGCGCGAATACCTCGAAGGGCTCACCTCGGCCGGCAAATGGGATAAGACCCCGCCCGGTCCGGCGCTCCCTGCGGAGGTTGTTGCCGGCACAATGGCCAAGTACAACGAAGCGCTCAGCCGGCTTTGCAGTTGAGCCGGGCGATTCACCCGCCCGCTTCGGGTCACGTCGGCCAGCGATGAAGTTGCCTGGTGGGCAACGCCAAAGCAGGCGAGCCATCCGCTAACATTCACCCCGCATCCGGGTCGTTCCGGTCCGGTTTTTGGTGTGCGTTGCTGTGCCGGTATTCCCCGCGCACAGGTTCGGCGGAAAGATCGGCCTCGTTATACGTCATGCAAACCCTCAAAGGCATCGCGGTTTCTCCGGGCATCGTGGTGGGCGAGGTCTTCGTCCTCGATGACGAGCGCCGCCGTATCGCCCGCCGCACGGTGCCTCCGGCCCGCGTGCCTGATGAGCATCGCCGTCTTGACCAAGCCCTGACCCAGTCGATTGCCGATCTCGCCGCGCTCCGCACCAGCACCGCGGCTGAACTCGGCGACGAGGCGGCCAAAATCTTCGCCTTTCATCTTGGCATGCTGGCCGACCGTTCGCTCACTAAGCCGATGCACGACGCCATCGACACGCAGATGGTGACGGCGGAGTTTGCCGCTTGGAGCGGGTTTCAAACCCTCGCGGATCGATTTGGAGCCATGACCGATGCGGCCTTCCGCACGAAGGTTGACGACGTCTACGACCTGACCGCCCGAGTGCTCCGGCATCTCATCGGTGAACACTCCTCACGGCTTGGGGCACTTAAACACGTTGCCGTCGTTGTCGCTCGTGATCTGACCCCCTCGCAGGCCGCGGCGTTTAACCGCAGCCACGTCCTGGGCTTCGTGACCGAGGCGGGTGGCAAGACTGGTCACACCGGCATCTTCGCACGCGCTTTGAACATTCCGGCCGTGGTCGGCTGCAGCGACGCGACCCGGCACGTGACCGATGGCACGCGCATCATTGTTGATGGCGACCAGGGCACGATCATCGTCGACCCCGACGATGCCACGCTCGACCGCTATGCCGGATACATCGAGCAGCAGCGGCTGTTCAAGATTTCGCTCAACGATCTTGCTAAACTC
>JBKJOD010000057.1:0-3204 GCA_046593245.1 Phycisphaerales bacterium | reverse complement strand
CTGGGGATTCTGCTCTTTGATTCGAAGGCAGATCGCCTGCAGGAGGTGGGTTTTGCCCAGGCCGACGCCGCCGTGAACGAAGTACGGGTTGTACGCGCGCCCGGGATTGGCGGCGACGGCGAGCGCTGCGGCGTGGGCGAGCCGGTTGGTGGGGCCGAGGACGAAGTTCTCGAAGCTGTAATCGGGGTTGATGACCAGCGAGTCGGTGTCGGAACGGTTGTTGGACTCGGTCAGTTCCCACTTCGGCGCGGCGGGCGGCGTCACGGGGGCCGCGTGTGCCGGCGTGCCATTGCTTGCGGATGCGTCGCCTTTGGGGCGCAGCTCGGAACCATTCAAGGATGATGTGGAGGATGGCGTGCCGGAGCGAGCGGGGGACTTCCCGTTGGGCTTGATCTCCGGCACCATCGGCTGGGACTTGATGACAGGCACGGGATCATCCGGACCCAGAAAGAGCACGGAGAGCAGGTGCTTGGAGACTGTGCGCGCGGCATCGTTGAAGGGCTCGGCACACTGGCGGGTGAGATAGTCGCGATGAATGGCGGTGCGCGAGCGGAGACGGAGCACGCCGGAATCAATACCCAGTGGCTCGATGTCTTCGAACCACTGCCGGCAGAGGGTGGGCTGGTGCAGCTTGAGATGCGCCAGCATTCCGGTCCAGAGTTGGCGATCAGGCCCCATCATCGCAGCACGCGACTCCAACATCGTACGTGTCATTGTGTTCCTGAAATCCCGAGCGAGATGCCGAGCGTGAGAGCGAATCCGCGAGGTGCCGCAATGGTGCGTGTGAGTCAGACGGGCTCATTCCACGGCCAACGCTAATCAATGTACCACGTTTGTCAACCGGAAGCGACAGAGAAAACACAATCGCTTTCGCGCACCCAATCGCGACACAAACGGAGCGGGGGAGAGGAAGTTGGCCACGGCGCGCTTGTCCGGCGCGGCGCGGCTTCCTATGCGATCAGCGCGGGCGCGAGGGCGGCGCGCCGCGGCTGCCGCCGTAGCTACCGCCCGATCCGCCGCTGCGCATCGGCGGGCCGCCACGACCGCCGCCACCACCGGGGCGCGGGCCGCCACCGGCGCGCGGGGCGCGGCTGGCGAGCTCATCGGGGAGCTGGCCGTTGTCGGCGAGCTGCTTCTCGTAGCGCTCCTTGTTGATCTTGTAGTCCATGAGGAACTCGACCTTCTTCATGAGCTGCGGGCCGGCGAGCTTGGTGAGGCGTTCGCGGGCGTAGCCGAGATTGGTGCGGCGGGAAAGATGCGTGAGCACGAGATTCTGGCTCTCCAGCACGCGGAGCCACTCGGCGATGGCCTCGGCGTGCATGTGCATGCCGACCTTGGCACGATCGGCGTGCTCGGGCTCGGTGAAGGTGCACTCGCAGATGGCGATCTGGGACTTGCGGACATCCTCGCGCACCAGCCAGGGGCCGGGGGCGCAGTCGCCCAGGAAGCTGACGAGGGGAACTTCGATGACGCGGGTGATTTCCTCGCCGCGGTCGCGGAGCTCCTTGAGCTTCTCCTGCGGCAGGCCGTTGAACTCCTCCTTGAGCTTGGATCGCTTCTCGACGATTACATAGCCGAAGGCGGGCACGGTGTGCTCGACCTCCACGGGGCGGATATAGATGTTGTTCTTGATCATGAACTCTTCGCCGGGCTTCATGGCGATGAGTTTGTAGGGGGTGTTCTGGCGCTCCAGATCGACGTATCCGGCGAGCATCTTCTCGATGGCGGGGGCGATGCGGGCATCGCAGATGATGGTGCCCTCGCCCATGCCCTGGAACCAGCGCTGCGAGCAGTAGTACGCGAGGCCGCCGATGTGGTCCATGTGGCCGTGGGTGATGGCCACGTGCTTCATGGCGAGCATGGCGCGTGGGCAGATGCCCAGATCGAAGCAGATGTCCAGCTCGGGGATGCCGATGGTGGTGGACTCGCCGGCGATGCTGGTGCCGAAGACGCGGTATGGCGGGAGATAGAGAAAGCCGAGAGACCCCTCGCGTGGGGGCGGCTTGGGAATCATGTTCATCGCGGAAATCCTCCATCGCCGAGCGTGCGGCCCGGCGTGAGCAAGTGGTGAGAGACCGGCCGACCCGAGCGGGATGGTATGGGCGCGCGGGGTGTGGGCCAAGTGGGAAGATATTGAGATGCGTGAGCAGGCACAGGTGGCCCGGCCGCAGCCGCGATGGTTGTTGAGAGCGGTGAACGTGCGGGGGCACGATGTGGTTCAACATCGGAAAAGACCGGGTCACCCGCAGGCAGCCGCGAGGGGCGATGCCGAACTGCAATCAACAGTTCCTATGCCCGCGCTCGTCTGGGCCGCAGGAACGAGGGACATGAGCTGAACGGCGACGAACGCGAGCGGGCTTCGCATCTGCCATTCTCCTTGGACGACGCGACCAAAAGATGCTTGTCGTCAGGAACAGCGAACAAGATGCGGGGCTGGGAACGGAGGAGGCGATACGAATTCCGAATGGATAGGCCAACAAACCCGGACGCTCGATTTCAAGGCGAGTAATAGAGTCTTGGCCGAGCGGGCCAAGTGCCCAACTGCTGCCGTCAAGATACCTGCGTGCGTACACGGTCCCTTCACCCCAAGGAGTTTCAGTCCACTCTGTCGTGGCTCCGCCTGTGTCGCACAGACCCCAGGGACTCGTTGTTTCGTACGCTCCCAACGGAATTGAAAAGGTATCCACGCCCGGGTACATGGCAGAACTCCACGGCCCGTTGACCTGTCCATTTCCACCCAAGGAGGGTGGTGGTGCCGAAATGGGCGGCGTGTCGCTAGTGATGTTGTAGAGCCAGTAGCCGCCTTGCCCGGGGCCGTTCTTGTTCGGGTCGTAGTGCGAGGCCTTGATGTGCTCGTCGAGCGTGGGTATCCAGTAACGGGAACTCGCGTTGTGAGCGACTTGATCAGCGAATGATTGCCCGAGATCGCCGAACGTGCTCACGTCATACGCGCCATTTGTGAACGCTGAAGGTGCCGGGGACTTGTTGTTCTCCAGCCAGTTGCAATAGATTGCGGCGGTGCGCCAGGTGATGCCGCCGACTGGGTACATCTCGTGCCCGGCGGGGACCGACCATCGGAACCCGCCATTCTGGGCCGCAGTCTGCACCGCGCCCCAGATTTGCGGGCCTTGCAGGAACGGGATGTTCAAGGGCACGGGACGATCAAACGCGGCGTTGTAGAACTCCGCCCATTGGGCCGTTGTG
>JBKJOD010000100.1:0-20575 GCA_046593245.1 Phycisphaerales bacterium | reverse complement strand
TACCGAAAATCCGACTCCCCCGCGCAGATCGCGGCGCGATTCGCCACGCTCGTCGCGGAGCATCAACACCGTGCCTCAGAGGAAGCCACGCGAAAGGGTGGCACTGGCAGCTCGCCTGCCAGTGGTGCGGCGCCATGGACACCCCGTCCACCCAGATGCCCGCCATTTGTTGGCTCCAAGAGTGCCCAATCCTTCCCCCTCAAAGGCGGCACCCTCTGGATCGATCCCACCTCCTGGCAACACCACGCCCCCGCCATCATCTCCCGCGCCAATGGTTTGCTCAAGAACATCAACAACACTCCCACCCTCACCATCACCCCCGAGTCCTTCCTCAGCAAGGACTCCGACATGATCGCCTGCGAGGTCGAGTGCCGACGCGATGGGATTGACGGGGTGTTTGTGGTGCTGGATATTCCGGGGCTGGACGAAACTCTCGCGAATGCATCGAAGGAGGTGCGCTGAATGGCCATCCTCATCAACGAGCACTCCCGCGTACTCGTGCAAGGCATCACCGGCCGCGAGGGGCAGGCCCGCACGCGGCTGATGCTTGACTACGGCACCAACGTCATCGGCGGCGTCACGCCAGGCAAAGGGGGATCGGAGGTCTTCGGGCTGCCGGTCTTCAATAGCTGCGCGGATGCGGCGGCCGCGCTCGGTGAGGACGGCGTGGGCGGAGGGGGCATCGACATCTCCGTCCTGTTCGTACCCGCCGCGGGAATCAAGGAGGCGGCGCTGGATGCGATTCGCGCGGGCGTCAAGCTGGTCGTCGTGGTCGCCGATCGCGTGCCAGTGTGGGACGCGATGGAGATCTCGCACGCCGCGAAGCAACAAGGCGCACGATTCGTCGGACCCAACACGCTCGGCATCGCATCGCCGGGGAAAGCGGTTGTTGGCATGATTGGCGGCCGCGCAGAGTCGGCACGCGAGTGGTTCAAGCCGCCACTCCCCGGAGGGACAGGCGTTGGCATCATCTCCCGCTCCGGCGGCATGAGTTCAAGCACCGCGTATTACCTCGGGCAGGCGGGCGTGCGGATCTCCAGTATCGTTCACATTGGCGGCGACGCCGTGCTCGGGCTGCGTATTCCGGAAGTCGCGCAGATGTTTCAGGATGATCCCGCCACCGACGCCATCGTCGTCTTCGGCGAGATCGGCGGCACGCAGGAAGAGGAACTCGCGGAACTCATCAGCAGCAGGAAGATCACCAAGCCCGTCGCCGCGTATATCGGGGGGAAGGCCGCCACCGCGGGCACGCGATTCTCGCACGCGGGCGCGATCATCGAGGGGAACACTGGCACACATGCCGGCAAGGTCACCGCGCTCCGGGCCGCGGGCGTACCTGTTGCCGACGCCTTCGGCGAACTCCCCGCCGCCGTGGTTTCCATGCTCCGCACGAGCGGATCGAGGTCGCTCATGTCTGATGCCGAACGCAAGGCCGTCTGGACCACCGCCATCACCAAGATCGAGCCGAACAGAGTCGCCGTGCGCGGGCACGACATTGCCTCGCTCATGGGCACCATCTCCTTCGGCGCGGCGGTGTATCTCATTCTCACCGGCAAAGTAGCGAATGAGAAGATTGGGCGGCTCATGGACGCGATTCTGGTTTCGAGCATTGATCACGGCGCAACGCCGCCGAGCGCGCTGGCCGCGCGCACGGTTGCGAGCACCGGGGCGTCGCTCTCGCAGAGTGTGGCCGCGGGGATCATGTCGATCAACAAACACCACGGCGGGGCAATCGAAGACGGCGCACGGTTTCTCTCTTCTGTGATCGAGAAGGCCACATCAAAGTGCGGAGCGTCGGGTGGCGAGCGCCGAGTGCAAGACCAGCAGAAGGCGCTGGAGGAAGTGGCAGCCGATGAAGTCGCTCGCATCAAATCCACGGGCAAGCGCATCAGCGGCTTTGGCCACCGCATCCACAGCAAAGACCCGCGCACCGCGAAGTTGTTTGAGCTGGCCGCTGCCGCCGGTCTCTCCGAAACTTGTGATTCGGCAGTCGGAACTCCGCGCTTCCTCACGCATATCGCCGCCGCCCGCGCCATTGAACGTGCGTTCGCAGCGATCGGCAAGCCACTCCCGATCAACGTGGATGGCGCGATCGGTGCGATCCTGTCTGACCTCGGCATGGATCCCAAGGTTTTCAACGGCATCTTCATGATCGCCCGCACGCCGGGGCTGGTGGCGCATGTCATCGAGGAACAGACCCGCGAGAAACCGATGCGACGCATCGATCCGGTGAATCACGCGTACGACGGACCATCGGGCGAGTAGCGCACGGAACCACGTGATTGGCGCCGTCCGTCCGCTCATGGAGCGGCTGCAACACCGAGCGGCGGCAGCATTGATGACACGATCTTCACCGGTGCGGTATGCTGCGCCCATGAAGAACTTTCCTCACACCCTCCGTTTCGCCCCTCTCGCTCGCGCTGCCTCCAATGCCAGTGGAACACCGTGGGCGTTTCTGCTTGCGATGCTCGTGATCGTCGTCTGGGCCGCGACTGGCCCCATCTTTCACTTTAGTGAGACCTGGCAACTGGTCATCAACACCGGCACCACCATCATCACCTTCCTGATGGTCTTCCTGATTCAGAACGCCCAGAACCGCGACACGGCGGCGATGCAGATCAAGCTGGATGAACTGATCCGGGCCGTCAACGGTGCTCACAATGCACTCCTTGATCTCGAAGAACTTGAAGAATCCGAGATCCACAGCATCCGAGCCACCTATCTCAAACTCGCTGCTCAGGCGCGAGAAGACCTCCGCGCTGGTAACGTTGACACTGCATCTCCGGAGCTCGAACGCGGGAACTAGCCAGCTTGCCACCGACTTTCGCAACTTCGGGAGTCGTCGGAGAGAGCGCGCAGAAGCCATGCCGATCCCCATCCCCCCCAATCCTTCCGCGCGGTATGCTGCTGTAATGCTCCGCACACTCTTCGCTCTTCTCGCCACTCTCCTTGTCACCTCTCCCACGCGCGCCCAACCGAACTCAACGATTCCCCCACCTCCCCTCAAAACCAAATCCGTCTTCCTCATCATGCTCGACGGCCTTCGCTGGCAGGAGGTCTTTACCGGCGCGGATGATCGACTCATCAACAAGGATAATGGGGTTGTCCACATTGACGCCGTCACCGCCGCGTACTGGCGCGATACACCCGAAAAACGCCGCGACGCGCTCATGCCCTTCCTGTGGTCCGTCGCGGTCCCGCGCGGCCAGATCTACGGCAATCTTCTTACCTCCTCCGACGCCCACGTCACCAACCCCTGGCGCGTCTCATACCCCGGCTACTCCGAAACATTCTGCGGCTTTCCCAACGACGCCATCAAAGACAACCGCAAGATCATGAACCCCGAGATCACCGCGCTTGAGTGGCTGCACAGCAAACCCGCGTTCAGGGATCGCGTCGCCGCGTTCGGGACGTGGGACCTCTTCCCGTACATCATCAACACCGAGCGCACCACGATCCCCGTGGACAATGGAATGGGCGCACTCGCGTTTGGAAAATCCTCTGACACGATCAAGCTCTGGAACACCGCCCGCGCCGAAACTCCTTATCGCTGGGCGGGTTCCTGCTTTGATTCGATGCTCTTCCGTCCCGCGCTCGAGTGGATCGCCCTCAACAAACCCCGCGTCGTCTTCCTCGGCCTCGGCGAAACCGACGAGTGGGCACACGAGGGCAACTACGAGCAGTACCTGACCGCCGCGCACCGCGCCGACGGCTACATCCGTGAGCTCTGGAACTTCATCCAGTCCTCGCCCGACTACAAAGACACCACCTCTATCATCCTCCTCTGCGACCACGGGCGCGGCGGGCCGCCGCCTTCCACAGCGCCCGCCACCATGGCATTCCCCACGCTCGAAGGAAACGACCCCAAACAGTGGCGCGACCACAACTCCAAAGTCCCCGGTGCTCAGCAGATCTGGATCGCCATGTGGGGCCCGGACACGCCCGCGCTCGGCGAGCGCACGAACGTGCCAGCGGTAACGCAATCACAAGTCGCGGCGACACTTGCTGCGCTGCTGGGGGAGAACTACAACGCGGCGGAGCCGCGGGCTGGGGATGCGATCAGGGATGCGCTGCCAGCACCAACGCCTCGCACGCCCTGATCCACCGTGCCACCGACTTTGCCGCTTCGGCAACGTTGGTGTGAGACGACAGCCCGAGGTCAGGCCGGGCCGCTCCCCAACGGGATCGTCACCTACTGCTCCGCTCATTTTCGCAAGCAGGGAGCAACCATGATCGTGTCGTACTTGTTGGGATGGATCTCTTTCGCATGGAAATCCGTCTTGACGTCGTGAAGGAATTTTGCAAAATCGGGGTTTTGCTCGCACAGTTTGTTGATCGTCTCCCAGTCCAAGGAGTCTCGATTCCGTGCCGCAAATAGCACCCGGGAAGAATCAACATCACCGGGGTCGAGGTGAATAATGCCGATACCAAATGACGCAGCCAAACGCTCCAGCTCTGCGAGAAACTCGTCGTCATCGAGCACGGCGGCCGCGACGAGGTAGCCTTCATGCGACCATGACGAGTTCGACACAGCCTGAAAATATGCCTCGCGATAGTTCGACTTGTTTAGCGAACGTTTCAGTTCAAACGAAAACAGCTTAAGCGAGTTATTGTCGGAGACGCGGTTGAACTCGATGACATTTTGCTGCCAATCCCCGAGGGGTAGATAAAAACCGACCATATCGGGATGAATCCACTCGTTGTAGCCGCCTTTGTTTGACTTCTCGTGGAAGATTGTCTTTGTATGAATCTTTCGGCCACGGTTGAAACCCGGGTTCGCGTATGCGAAATATGCGAGAAGTGGATGAAGATCGCGCTCAACATAGCTCGGCTTGGAGGTCTCCTTCTTGGCGGGCTGCTCGGAGTCCGCCGCATTAAGCCTGGCAATGACGTCCTTGGGCAGTTCCGCCAACCGCTTCTTCAAGAAGAACCGAGCCGGCCGACTGCCGACCGCAACAATCTCAGAGTTCGGATTATCTCGCACTTCTACGTACAGCCGCGCGCCGAGGCTCTGCCAAGGTGTCTTGCCCGTCGTGCCGAGTTTGGCGGTAATACCAAGCTCATTTGCCTTCGCCCAGATATCTTGGTAGATCAGCGGAAGACCGGAACCGCGTAGCACTTCTTGGGCAAGGTCGAGATAGGTATAGCTCATCCGACGAACTCCAGAGCAAGGCCAGTGAGTCGCTCACTTCGCACCCTCGCGTAGTCAACGCACGTCTTCTTCCCCACTGGGCGGAGCATATCAAGTTCCGCGTGACCGGGGGAGCCCCCCGCACGGCGGATTTCCAACCCCGATCGGCTCAAAGACGGAAATGCACCGACCGTTTTCATCCCCAGCCGTTCCGAGCTGTCGGTGCGACTCTGCAGGCGCCCGCGTTTTTCTCATTCAACGCACCGCACCGTGCCACCAACTTTGCCACTTCGGCAGCGGCCGTGTGTGCGCGTGGGCTATGCCGTACACCCGGGGTTCCCCACACCGGCGTTCGCGCAATGCCGCGAAAGCCGGTGGCACGCATTCGTTCACTTTGATGTGATTGGCAAGGCAACTATCGCACATCCCTATTCCTCATTCTCCCTCAGCTTCGCCACCACCGAGAAATCTTCCAGCGTCGTGGTGTCCTGGGTGATCTTCTCCACGCCCGCGGCCACATCTCGCAGCAATCGCCGCATGATCTTGCCGCTGCGGGTTTTGGGGAGTGAATCGGTGAAGCGAATCTGGTCCGGCTGGGCGAGTGCGCCGACTTCCTTGCGGACGTGGGCCGTGAGTTCCTTCTTGAGCGAATCATCCGGCAAACGGTTGCTTGCCCGCAGCCAGTGCGATTTCAGGGAAACGAAGGCGCAGATCGCGCTGCCCTTGATCTCGTGTGGCACACCCACCACCGCCGCCTCCGCCACCGCGGGATGCGAGACCAGCGCGGACTCGACCTCCATCGTCCCGAGCAGGTGGCCGCTGACCTTTATGACATCGTCGATGCGGCCCTGAATCCAGAAATATCCATCGGCATCGCGGCGGGCGCCATCGGCAGAAAAGTAGTAGGGAACGAGGTCTTGGGGATCGTCGGCTGGTGGGGTATCCGACGGAACACGGGCTGGGAAGCCCGTGCCACGAGGGCCTTTCACGCGTGCGAAGTAGTTGGAGATGAACCGCTCGCGGTTCCCGTACACGCCGCGCAGCATTCCCGGCCACGGCTTGCGGATCACAAACAGCCCGCCCTGATTCGCGGCGAGTTCCTGCCCCTGCTCATTCACAATCGTCGCGTCGATCCCCAGCATCGGCAGCGTGCACGAGCCGGGCTTGGTGGCGATCGCGCCCGGCAGCGGCGTGCAGATGTGACCACCCGTTTCCGTCTGCCAGTATGTGTCCACGATCGGGCAGACATCGCGACCGATGTGCTTGCGATACCACATCCACGCCTCGGGATTGATTGGCTCGCCCACCGTGCCGAGCAGCTTGAGCGATGACAAATCGTGCTTCGCGGGCAGATCATCCCCCCACTTCATGAACGTGCGGATCGCCGTCGGCGCCGTGTAAAACTGCGTGACTTTGTGGCGCGAGATGATGTCCCAGAACCGATCCCCCTGCCCGGCGCGACCTTCGATCGCCGGAAAGTTCGGCGCCCCCTCGTACAGCAGCGTCGGAATCCGATTGCTGAGCAGCCCGTACACCACATACGAGTGCCCGGTGATCCAGCCGATGTCCGCGCTGCACCAGAAGAGCTGCCCGGAATCCGGAATCAGATTGAAGGTCAGACGCGCCGTGGTGTTTACGAATGTCAGATAGCCGCCGGTGGTGTGCTGAATCCCCTTCGGTTTTCCCGTGGAGCCGGATGTATACAGCAGAAACAGCATGTCCTCCGAATCCATCGGCTCGCACGGGCAGGCATCTGTCGATCGATCAACCAGATCGTGCCACCAGTGAAACTTGGTCCCCGCGTTGAACCCCGCACGCGGCTTGCCACTCTCAAACCTCACACTCTCGGCAATATGCCCCGTCCGTTGCAAGCACAGCACATGATCCACGATGCGTCCATGATTCGCCAGCAGCTTCACGCCCTCATCCACATTCGCCAGCAGCGGCACCACATCGCCGCGCCGATAGCCGCCATCCGCCGTGATGAGGACCCTGGAGTTCGCATCCGCGGCACGCTCGGAGATCGCCGTCGGCGCGAAGCCGCCGAAGATGACGCTGTGCGCCGCGCCGATGCGGGCACACGCCAGCATCGCCACGGCAAGCTCCGGCACCATGGGCATGTAGATCGTGACCACATCCCCTTTTTTTACGCCAAGAGACTTCAGCGCGGCCGCGCACTTGCTCGTTGCGATTTGCAACTCGCGATACGTCAGCCGCCGGATCTCCGGCCTCACTTTCCCAACGGCACCAGTAGTTGGCTCTCCCTCCCACACGATCGCCAGTTGCTCCCCATGCCCGGATTCCACGTGCCGATCCACGCAGTTGTAACACGCATTGAGCGTGCCGCCGATGAACCACTTCGCATCCGGCGGATTCCATTCGTGCACCTTCGTCCACGGCGAGAACCACGCCAGCCGCGCCGCCTCCTCCGCCCAGAACGCATTCGGCTGCGCGATCGATCGCGCGTGCAATCGCTGGTACTCGTCCAGTGAGGAGATGTGCCACTTCGGAAACCCCAGCGTTGCCGCGGCCACCGGAGGAAACGTGCGATGCTCCTGGAGTGTCGAATCAAACGACTGTGATCCGGGCGAAGATGATGGCGTGCTC
Source organism: Phycisphaerales bacterium (assembly GCA_046593245.1). GTDB lineage: Bacteria > Planctomycetota > Phycisphaerae > Phycisphaerales > UBA1924 > UBA4658. The sequence continues at coordinate 12,837 of JBKJOD010000100.1, read as the reverse complement.
ATGGGTACAGCATAACACGAGCGTACAGTGCGGTCACGAGGAGTTTTTTCCATGCGAATGCGTTCCATCGGCCGCACGAATATCAAGGTTTCCGAGATCGGCTTCGGCTGCTGGACGATGGGCGGCCCCGCCTTCTCTCCTGCGAACGGCGCTCCCATCGGCTGGGCGGATGTGGATGAGGCCGAGGTGCTCGCAGGCATAAAAGCCGGCCTCGACGCGGGCGTGAACCACTGGGACAACGCGGATGTGTACGGAAACGGGCGTGCCGAACGCATGCTGGCTTCCTGCTTCCGCACGCTCGGTGTCAAGCCCGGCTCACAGATCATCGCCACCAAAGTCGGCCACATGAAGGGCACCGCTCCACATGCTTTCGAGCCGCGCCACATGCGGGCCCAGTGCGAGCAGTCACTCCGCAACCTGAACGTGGACTGCATCGATATCTACTACTGCCATCACGGTTCGTACATCGGCCCGGCGTATGACGGCACAAACCACGACTACCTTCCCGAGGCCGCGGCCCTCATGCACGCGCTCAAAAAGGAAGGCAAGATTCGGTCCATCGGTCAGTCCGCGTATGGGGATGATGACTTCGCCCGCGCCATTCCGGTGCTCAAGCCGGATGTGCTCCAGAGCAAGGCGAACATGCGATATGACCCGTTTATTCGCCCGGGCGCAGCGCTCCAGCAACTGATGCAGCAGCACGGCTGCACATTCGTCGCGTTCGGGCCGCTGGATCAGGGCATCCTGCTGGACAAGTTTGACCCCGATCATCCGCCCAAGTTTGATGAGGGCGACTATCGGGCAAGCCGCAAAGACTTCTCTACCGAATCACTCCGAGCCGTGCGCGGCAAGCTCGCATCGATGAAGAAACACTTCGGCATCGACACCCTGCGCGGCGAGGAACTCACCAGCGCGCTCTCCACCATCGCCAGCGGCTGGGTGCTGGCGCACGACAACGTTTGCTCGGCGATTCCTGGGTTTCGCAATGCCCGGCAGGCACGGTGCAATATCGGCGCCGGCGTGGATACCCCGATGAAGCCCGCCGATGTCGAGTTCATCCGCGGACTGTTCGCGTAAGCCGGTCCGTCGCGCGGTCGCACACTGATTTCTCGCAGCGTGCGTGGCTTGCCGGGTAACTGATCTTGCGTGCTTGACTCGACGGGTTTTTCAGTTCGGCTTGGCGGCGGCGATGCGTCTGCGCGGCGCGATGACGAAAACCAGGCCGCCGGTGAATGCGAGAACGGCGATCATGGCTGAGGGAAGCGTCCAGCCGAGGACTTCGGGGCGAAAGGCGGTGTCGGTGAACTTGTATTGTGGAACGTTGAGCTTGGGGATCACAAACATCGCGGCGTAATACTCGAACGTGCGCTGCTTCAGCGGCTCGAACGCTGCGAGTTTCTGAGAAGCGGCGACCTGCTCGGCGGTGAGATCAGCGGATGTCCCCGCGGCTTCCTTCTGCAAGCGGTTCTCGCTGCCATAGGAGCGGGGCCAGCGACGGGAGGACTTTTCCACGGTGCCGTCGCGTTTGAGTTCGTAATAATCAAACACCCAGTCGATGCGGCGGACCTCGCCCCAGGTTTCCGGGTCGTAGCCCTCGGGCGTGCGACGGACGACAATGATGAATCGCTCCGATCCGGCGACGCGGGACTGCTGCCCCTTGTCATCGCGCACGACCGGATAGATCGCCAGGGCTTTGAGCCACTCGTCGTATCCGGCGAGCGTGGGCAGGTTGAGGGCGGGGGGACGCTTGACGGGGATCAGGGTTTCCGTGCCACCGTAGTCGAGCCGGATGGTGCCCTCGCCGCGCCCGGCTTCGACATCGGTGAGGGTTGCAACAGGGAAGCCATCGACGCGGAGCGTGCGCCCCGCGATCGGCTCGGCGTGGAAGGTGGGAATATTCGCGCTGGCGTTGTACTTTGCGATGCGCTGGGCCATCGGAGCGATGGCGGCGCAGAACAGAACACCCGCGCCGATCGTGATACACCAGGCATATCGGCGGCCGCGTTCCATGTGTAAGGTGTGAAGGCAGTCAGGGGATCAGTGATGCTCGGGCTTCGCGGCCGGAGCGACGGCGGGCTTGGCCTCTGGCTTGGTTTCGGACTTGGCTTCGGGCTTGGCCTCAGGAGCCATCTTCGGAGCCGCGTCGTGGCCGGTTTCGGCCTTGGCTTCGCCGCCATCGACATTGTGCGGGGCGGCGTGGTCTTCGTGAGCGGGCTTCGGAGCGCGATAGCCGGGCCAGCCGGGAACCGTCACGCCGCCGACGGGGCGGCTGAAGTTGGAAGAGGAGCCGGTCTTGGGCTCATCGCGCAGGAAGCCCGCGTCGGTGATGCTCTGGTGGTTGTTCTCTTCGACTTCTTGATGCGCGCCGTGGACGGGTTTTCCGGTTTGTTGGGAATAGGCCACGATGGAGTCGCCGTTGGCCGCGGCGGGAACCACGGCACCACCTGCGGAGAGGTTTCCCCCCGGATAGGCGTATACGTTCTTGAAACGGTCAATGGTGGCGCGGTTACCCAGATCGAGCGAAGTGAAGCCGAGGAAGGAGAAGACGGTCAGAATCGTGAACACGAAGATGACGGTGTTCATCGGATTGTCGTACTTGAGCTGCATGAAGAAGCCGACGACCAGGGCCGTCTTCACCACGGCGATCGAGAGCGCGACCGCGGCGTTGATCCACTGCGGAATCACGATGTGGAAGGTGCCCGCGATGAACTGCTCGGCCCACGCGGTGCCGGAGGTGAGCAGCGTGCAAATGAGCAGGGCAATAAGGATGAAGCGCAGCGTGAACAGGGACACGATGACGTGGCCGTGGTCTTTGTGCCCGTATTCGTCGAACTCGGCGGCGTGGGACATGGGGGAACTCGGAGGTGGGAGGGCGGAACTGGGAAGGAAAAACCGAAGGCACAGGGGCGGGACGCCCATGCCATGAGATCAGTGAATCAGGTAGAGCAGGGGGAAGAGGAAGATCCAGACGATGTCAACGATGTGCCAATACAGACCCACGCCTTCGACCGCGTTGTAGTGGCCGGGGCCGAAGTGTCCCTTGCGGGTGCGGATGAAGAGCCAGACGAACAGCCCCATGCCGATGATGACGTGGCTGGCGTGGATCGCCGTTGAGGCCCAGTACACGCCCCACCAGAGCGGCTCGTACGGATCGGCAGCACCGGCATAGTGATAGAACTTGCCGGGGAGCAGGCCGTCGTGGATCTTGTGCATGTACTCGAAGTAGAACTTGATGAACAGGAACGCCGCGCCCGCGAGGAAGGTGAGCACGATGTTGATCTGCAACCACTTCTGGTTGCCGGTCTGCGCGTGGCGCACGCCTGCGGCGACCCAGTAGCTGGACATCAGCAGCACGATGGTGTTGATCAACCCCCACTTCACTTCAAGGTGATGCGAGCCGCCGATGAAGGCCTCGGGATGCATGAGCCGGAAGATGAAATAGGCGCAGAACATGCCGCTGAAGAGCAGGATTTCCGTGCCCAGGAACAGCCACACGCCCATCTTGACGGAGTCGAACTCGTGTTCGCGGTCCTTGAAATGATGGGCGGCGTGGTAGCGCTCGTGCAGAGGCCGGGAGAGATCCTCGGCGGGCGCTGGATGTGAGTGGATGGTTGCCATGGGGAGCGGGTCTCGGGTTTCGGGACTCGGGTATCGGGTTTCGGGTTTCGGGTTGTCGTGATCCTTGTCTCGGCTGTTTTGCACCTGAGACCCGAAACCCGATTCCCGAAACCCGCTTCTTAGTGCTTCAGCGCGACGGCCGCGGGACGGGGAAGGATGAACTCGCCGGGTCGGGTCTGCGGCGGGATGACGTTGTCGTAGTCGTAGGGGCCGTGGACGACGACGGGTTCGTGATCGAAGTTGTGCTCGATGGGCGGGCTGGAGGCGTTGGTCCATTCCAGAGTGAGCGCGCCCCACGGGTTCGGGCCGGCCTTCTTGCCCGCCGCGAGGGAGTGGATAAAGGTGAGCAGGTGGACAAGGAAGCCCGCGAGCAATGTATAAGCGCCATACGTCGAGAGCTGGTGGTAGAGGTGGTACTCATCCACATAGTTTGCGTAGCGCCGGGGCATGCCCTGGCTGCCCATCACGAACTGCGGGAAGAAGGTGAGGTTGAAGCCGATGAATACGAGGAAGAAGCCGATGGTGGCTCCCTTCTCGCTATACATCTTCCCGAACACCTTGGGCCACCAGAAGTGGATGCCGCCGATGAACGCGATGATCGTGCCACCCATCATGACGTAGTGGAAGTGAGCGACGACGAAATAGGTGTCGTGCAGGTGCAGGTCCACGGCGAGGGAGCCGAGGAAGAGCCCGGTCAGGCCGCCGATGGAGAAGAGGAAGAGGAAGCCCAGTGCGTACAGGTTCCATGTGTTCAGACAGATGGAGCCCTTGTAGAGCGTGGCGATCCAGTTGAAGATTTTGACGGCCGAGGGAATAGCGACCAGGAAGGTGAGCGCGCTGAAGACGATCGCGGCAACCTCGCCCTCGGAGGTGAACAGGTGGTGGCCCCAGACGATGAAGGAGATGCCGGCGATAGCGAGCGAGCTGAACGCGACGGCGCGATAGCCGAAGATCGGCTTGCGGGCACCGCAGGCGATCATCTCGTTCATGAGGGCCATGCCCGGGAGGATCATCACGTACACCACGGGGTGGGAGTAGAACCAGAAGAAGTGCTGGAAGAGCACCGGATCACCGCCCAGACGCGGATCGAAGATTCCGATGTGGAACGAGCGCTCGAAGATCATGAGCAGCAGCGTGATACCGATGACGGGGGTGGCGAGCACCTGAATGATGGCCGCGCCGTAGATGCCCCAGACGAACAGCGGCATATCGAACCACCCCATGCCCGGAGCGCGGAGCTTGTGGACGGTGACGACGAAGTTGAGGCCGGTGAAGATGGAGGAGAAACCGAGGATGAACGCGGCGGTGACCATCCACGTCACGTTCAGGTATCCATCGTCGGTCATGGTTGAATAGGGCGTGTAGAAGGTCCAACCCGTGTCCACACCGCCGCTGATGATGGCAATGACGGCGAAGATCGAGCCGAGCAGATAAACATACCAACTGAGCAAGTTCAACCGTGGAAAGGCAACATCCTTCGCGCCCAGCATGAGCGGCAGGAGGAAGTTGCCCAGCGAGGCGGGGACCGAGGGAACGATGACCAGGAAGACCATGATGACGCCGTGCAGCGTCATGGTGCGGTTGTAGGTCTCGTTGCTTTTGGCGATGCTCTCGCCCGCGCCCTTGGGGCCCACGTTCTGACCGAGCCAGTTGTGCTCGACTTTCGTGACCGTGGTGCCGCCGACCGTGGTGGTGGTGACAGTGTTCGGGTTGTACAGCTCGGTGCGAACACCGATGGCGGCCATGCCGCCCAGGAAGAACATGAAGAGGATGGCAACGAGATACATGACGCCGATCTTTTTGTGATCGATCGTGGTCGCCCAGTCCATGACTGTGGCAAAGACCTTGGTTCCGAACGAATCGTTCGGGTTGCCCTTGTACTCGAGGTAACTTCCGCGATGCTCGTGAGCGGCTGACATTGGCGAACCTCCTTCAGGAGGGGAACTGAAACAGGGAGAACACATCAAACCAACGCGGGGACTTCGATCATTTCAACTCGGGCACTGGGCGGCTTGGGCCGCGGGAACACCCGATCTGCGCTTACTTCTTGGGGGCGGCCTTTTCCTCTTCTCGATACTGCTCAACGGTCTTCTGGCCAGCAGCCTCGGCCTGCGCCTTGGACTGGTCGTTGAGGGACTTGATGTAGAGGATGACACCATCGACTTCGAGCGGGTTGAGCTGACCGGCGAAGATGGGCATCGACGAGTCGTAGCCATTGAGGATGCGCTTCTGCGAGTACAAGATGTTCTCGCGGAGCCAGTTCTCGTCCACAAGCACGTCTTTCTCCGTGCCATTCGTGTAGCTGTGCTTATCGCCGTACATGTTCTTCCACGTCGGGCCGGTTCCCTTGGAGCCGTCGATCGAGTGGCAGGAGAAGCAGTTCTTGGTCTTGTACACAAGCTTGCCGACCTCAAGGAGGTTGATGTCCTTCTTGTAGTCCAGCCACTGCCGGATCGTCGCCTCGAACTCTGCGATCGGCACGACACGCATCTGACCGCCCATTTCCGAGTGGTTCTGGCCACAGTATTCGGCGCAGAAGACCTTGTGCGGCGGATTCTCCGGCTGATTCGGGTATTGCAACTGCCCGGTCTTCTTGTTTTTTTCGTTGGTGACCTTCTGCGGGTAGAACCACATGGAGGTGTAGCGGTTGGGAATGACGTCCATCTTGGAGCGGAAGTCCGGGACGTAGAAGGCGTGCAGCACATCCATGCTGCTCATGATGAACTTGACGGGGCGCTTCTCGGGAACAATAAACTCCACCACCGGGTTCTCGGTGTGTGTGAGATACACCTGATCGCTCTGCGGCGATGCGCCGTTGCGGTAGTTGACGTTCCAGAACCACTTCTGGCCGGTGATCTTGATCTCTTCGGAATCAGATGGCGCGGCGAGTTTGTCCGCGTAGCCCACGAAGCCCCAGTAGAAGATGGGGATCATGATGAGCAGAGGGATGATCGACCACGCGAGCTCGAGCGGCGTGTTGTGGGCGGCGGAGACCTGGTAGTTCTCCTTCTGCTTGGCGCGGCTGTATTTGAGGATAAACCATCCGAGGAGGATCATCAGCAGGATGAAGCTCAGGATGTTGATCCAGAGAATGTACATGAAGAGGTCTTCGGTGTCCGCCGCCTGGCTGGAGGCACCGATCGAACTGAAGAAGTACTTCTTCAAGCTCTGCTGGGCAAGGGTTGTGGTCAGCATCATGGTCATGGAGTCGATCCAGTCAGCGGGGCGGATGCACCCGGAAGGCGAACGGACGTGAGAGGGGAATCAGCGGCGATGGCGCCCGATGATGGGCCGACGAGGGCCGCGCGGGCGGCACGTTTGCGCTTCTCAAAGCGCCACATCACGAGCAGCAGGGAACCAACGAACGCGATCGTGATGATCGCGCCGACGCGCATGACGCGCATCGCGGCAACGGTGTAGGTGCCCGCGTCTGGATCGAAGTGGTAGCACCAGAGCACGAAAGCATCTTTCCAAGTGCCGATCTTGCCGCCGGATGCTTCCAGCAGCGCCAGCTTCACATCCGCGGCGGGGTAGTTCAGCCCGACCAGCGACCGCGAGACTTTGCCTTCGGGCGTGAGGATGTACAGAGCCGCGCCGTGGGAAAACTCGCCATTTTCCAGGGCGCGGAAGGGGAACCCGAGCGACTCGCCGAGAGACTTTGCGGCATCCGGCGCCGAGGTCAGAAAGTTCCAGCCGGTTGCGGTTTCCTGGCTGCCGCGGTTGTAGGAGATAAGCTGGGCGGACTTGCGGTCGGTGGAGTCCTTGGACGTGTCGCGCGGATCGAAGCTCACCAGCAGCACGTCGAAGTCCTTGCCGACGGTGAGATCAATCTCGTTGAGCGTGACGGTGAGTCGCTGGAGCACCTGTGGGCAGAGGATCGGGCAGCGGTAGTACATCATCTGCACGATGACGGGGCGGCCACTCTTGCCGTCGGCGGTCTTGCGATTGAAGTATTCTTTCAGCGAGACCGTCTTCCCCTGTTCGTTCGTGAACTGGAGTTCGAGCGGCACGCGCTGGCCGAGCTTGTTCACGACTTCCAGGCCGCGGACGGGGGCGGGGAGCTGCGAGGGGATGACCTGGGCGATCGCGGCACCGGGCATTGCGGCAGCGAAGACCGAGGCAGCCACCGCCGCGCACGCGATGACAAATCGCTGGATGCGATAGGAGCGGAATGCGGGGATGGCCTGCTGCATGGTCATGGTGGCGGAGTGCGTGGTTTTCAGAAACTCAGTTCTTGGCGGCGGCGCGACGGCTGGCGGTGTACGACTGGGCGACATCGTCGATCGACTTTTCGATCGGGGTGATGGTGATGGTCTTGTTCACGTTCTCAACCTCGGTGGGCATGGGAATGGTGCCGCCCTGATTGAGAAGATTGAGGGCCTCGGACTTCATCTTGCGGGTGGCCTCGGTTGGTGAATCAGCGAGATCGGCATACGCACCGGTGCGCGGCATGTGCTCGCGCTCCACCATGCGCTGGGTGTTGTAATGGGTGTAGAAGCCGTACACCACCAGGCAAGAGACCACGATGACGCCGGTGAGCGCGAGGCCCACGCCCATGATGAGGTTGCTGTTCTGCACCTCGCCATGAGCGTGTTGCGGCTTTTCATCGTGCGAGTGGTCGTGCCACTCATCCACGGGATCGTGCAGCGGGGCCGCTTCGGCAAGATGGTGAGTTGGCTTGGCGTGTGGGTCGGACATGGTCGGTGCTTTCGATGCTTCGGACGAGCGACGCGAGAAATCCAACACGATTCAGACGTAGTTCTTGTGGGCGAGCAGTTCGTTCAGACGGGGATCCTTGAGCGGAACCAGCGGGCCCTTGCTCATCTTCCAGACCACGCAACCGAGGAAGAGGCAGGTGGGGCCGAGGATGCCGGCGATGTCCACCCAGAGGTTCTGGCCGGGGGCGACGCCGCGGACGATGGGGCGGGCGATGTAGATGAGGTCCGCAGCGTGCATGACGATCATCCAGAGGGCGACGACACGGAGCGTGTGCGGGTTGCGCTTCAGCGGCCGGATCAGCAGCAGCAGGAAGGGCAGCAGGAAGTGTCCCAGGCACAGGACTTGGAAGATGATCTTGTAATCGCCGTCGTTGCGCAAGTTGTAGAACGCGGTTTCCTCAGGCACGTTCGAGTACCAGATGAGGAAGTACTGAGCGAAGGTGACATACGCCCAGAAGACCGTGAACGCGAAGAGCAGCTTGCCCAGATCGTGCTGGTGTTCTTGGGTAAACGTCTTGCCCAGGCGGCCGCTGATGCGGAGGGAAGTCAGGATGACGCACATCACCGCGAGGCAGGCGACTGTGCTGCCCGCGAAGAAGTAGACGCCGAACATGGTGGAGAACCAGTGGTAGTCCATGCCCATCAGCCAGTCGAAGGAGGCGAAGGCGGTGGAGAGGGCGAAGGCCAGCAGGCCGAAGGAGCTGATGAAGCGCGCCCGAGCGGTGAGCCAGCGATCGCCGGTCTCATCCTGCTGGCGGGAGAGGGAATACAGCTTGCGGCCAAGGAATGTCCAGATCGCGAAGTAGATCACCGCGGCAACTGACCATCGTGTGGGGTTGAGCCAGAGTGCCTTTTCCTGATAGATCTGATCACCGTGGTTCGCGGGGTTCATCCATGAGAAAAGCAACCCCTGCTTGTTCACCAGTTCGATGACCGCGATCGGCACAAACAGCAACGCGATGATCGGGAACATCGACGCAATCGTCTCCGCCGTCCGGCGCACTGTTGCCGACCATCCGGCATTGAACTGCTGGAAGATCATCTGCAAACCGAGCGCACCGAGCCCGAGGCCCAGGGCATACAGAAAGCCCATGTGGTACGAGGTCAGGGCGTGCTGCTTGTTGTCGTTGCCCGCGAGATACGCGAAGGCCACGACAACGATGCCGATGACTCCGACAAACCAGAGGGCGTATCGCGCCGTGGATGCGAAGCCGGGACCGGGAGTCAAGTTGTTCACGTCAAGTTCAAGGCGAGCGGCGACCTGCGGCTCCTCGTGGGAGTGGATCGCCCCGTGGCTGTCGTGCGGATGGGCATGTCCTGCGCTGATCGTGCTCACTTGCGGCCCTCCGGCGTATTCGTTGTCGGGGCGGGTTGCGATGCAGCAGGCGAAGATGCCGGGGCCGAGTTTGTTCCCGCGGCGGGCTCGTGCCAGCTCTTCTGCAACACACGCACATACGCGACGATCGCCCATGCATCCAGTTCGCTGACCTTATCGGAATACGCGGGCATCTTCAGGGGTTTGCCCTCAGTATCCGGTACGCCGTTGCGAATCACGCTGAAGATGTACCCGTCCTGCCCGGTCTTCACCTTCGAGTCGCTGTACTTCGGATCGTGATAGCTCGGCACCGGCGAGAGCCAACGCTGACCGACCACGCCGCCCTTGAGATTCTTCGGATCCCCACCCTCGCCCTTGAAGCCGTGGCAGACGGAGCAGTAGATGTTGAAGCGTTCCTGACCGCGGTTGATCATGGCACGCATGGCCGCAGCGTCGGACTCAAACGTCTCGCCACGATCGGAGCGCAGGGCCTTGAACTCGTCCAGGGCCGCACCGGGAATCTTGGCGACGAACGCCTTCTCGCCCTCGGCCAACGGCTTACCTGCGGGATCGACTCCGTCCCACATCTCGGGCACATCGCGACGGTACTTGGCACGCGAGATGTCCTCGGTGCGCATCGAGTCGCCGAACGCGACTGCGCCCTTCACGGCCGGACGCATCGCGCGCCCGTCGGTGAAGAACTCCGTCTGGGTCTGCGGCTTGAACTTCGGGCTGTCGTCCATATCCGGAAGGAACTGGTGCGGGGTGTCGTCGGTGCGTTCCTCGCGGCAGGCGGCAAGGCCGCAGGCGAGGAGGGCACCCAGACCAGCGAGCGCCAGTGTCTTGCGGAGCGGGGTTGTGGTTTGCTGATTGGTCATCGGGTGGTTGTTTGACGGGGCGGATGGTGTGAGCGCTGGACTGCTGGTTGACTCCGGCGGCTTGCGCCGCTCGGCTCTGATTTACTCTTCGACGAGTTCGACGTTGTATCCCTTGGCGGATTCCAGCGTCTGCTTGGTTTTGACGGGATCGAAGTTGGCGTCTTTGGATTCCACGCAGATCACGAAGCGGTCGTCGCTCACGCGAAGGAAGCGGTCCTTCTTGAAGAGCGGGTGGTACCACATCGGAAGTGTGTTGAAGGCGAGCATGGAGAGAATGGCCGTGAACGCAGTGAAGAGCACGCCGATCTCGAAGGTGACGGGGATAAACGCCTGCCACGCACCCAGCGGCTTGCCTTGCACAACGGTGGCGTAGCCGCTGGTGGAGACCCAGTACTGGAACGCGAAGCCGATGGCCGCGCCGGTGAGGCCGATGACGCCGACCGTCAGCGGCAGCTTGCTGTTGGGCAGGCCCATCGCCTCGTCGATGCCGTGGATCGGGAAGGGGGAATACACATCCCACTTCTTGTACCCGGCATCGCGCATCTTCTCCGCGGCTTTGTAGGTGTCCGCGGGCGTGGCGAACTCCGCCATCATCCCATAGACCACCTCGCCGGCGGTTGTCTTGTAGGTCTTTGCTGTCTTCTTTGCCATAACTGCCTTTGCCTTCCACTCCGTCACTTCGTCACTCAATCACTTCGTCACTTCTTAATGATGCTCGTGCGGGCTTGCCTGCGGTGTCACGTTCTTGATCTCGCTCATGGCAAACGCCGGGAGGAACTTCAGGAACAGCAGGAAGAGGAACAGGAAGATGCCGCACGTGCCGACGAAGGTGAGAATGTCCACCGGCGTCGGGTAGAACATCCCCCACTGCCCGGGAAGGAACGCTCGGTGCAGCGAGGTGACGATGATGACGAAACGCTCGAACCACATGCCGACGGTGACGATGAGACAGATGATCCAGATCGTCAGCGGGCTGGTGCGGAACCTGCGGAACCAGAACACCTGCGGCGAGACCACGTTGCAGAGGATCATCGCCCAGTAGGCCCACCAGTACGGCGCGCCGCGCGGGTTGATCCACGTCGGCGTCACGCGGTTCCACAGAAACACATCCGCCTCGTACTTGTTGCCCGAGTACCAGGCGATGAAGAACTCCATCGCATATGCGAAGCCGACCATGCTGCCCGTCACCAGAATGATCTTGGACATGTTCTCCAAGTGACGGAGCGTGATCAGCTCCTTCATGTTCGGATACAGCTCGCGGGCAGGAATCATCAGCAGCAGCACCATGGCGAAGCCGCCGAAGATGGCGCCCGCGACGAAATACGGCGGGAAGATGGTGGTGTGCCAGCCCGGCAGCACGGAGGTTGCAAAGTCAAAGGACACGATGCTGTGCACCGAGAGCACCAGAGGCGTGCTGACGCCCGCGAGCAGCAGATAAGCCTTCTCATAGTGCTGCCAGTGCCGGCTGGAGAATCGCCAGCCCATCGCCAGGAAGCCGTAGATCCACGCGCGAAGCTGGTCCACGCGAAGCGTGATGAAGGGCAGGACAGTCGGCCCGCTGGCCGAGGCCTTCAGCCGCACCACCGCGCGATCGCGAAGCGTCGCCATATCCGGGATCATGCCCATGTACCAGAACAAAGCGGAGACCGCGAAGTACGTGCTCACCGCGAACACGTCCCACAGCAGCGGGCTCTTGAAGTTCGGCCAGATGCCGTTGGCATTGGGAATCGGGAACACCATCCAGATGAACCAGACGCGACCGACGTGGATGCCCGGGAACGTGCCGGCACAGATCACGGCGAAAATCGTCATCGCTTCAGCGGCGCGGTTGATCGACGTGCGCCACTTCTGCTTGAGCAGACACAAGATGGCGGAGATCAGCGTTCCGGCGTGGCCGATACCGATCCAGAACACGAAGTTGGTGATGTCCCACGCCCAATCGACGCGGTTGTTCAGACCCCACACGCCCACCCCGGTGATGAGCAGGTAGATGATCATCAGCGTGCCCAGACCGGCGATGCCCGAGGCGAGGCCCGCAAGAGCAAGCCACCACCCAGCGGGCTTCTCCTCGACGTAGCCGCACACCATGTTGGTGATGTCGTGGAAGGATCGGTTGTTCAGCACCAGCGGCGCACGCACCGCGGGGTCGTCGATGAGCGTGCCGTCTCCGGTGCGCGCATCCAGCACCTGCGGCGGATCCGTGGGGATCCTGCCCGTCAGGCGGCCGGCGTTGATCTCATCTGGGTGAATAGCGCTCATGCTCGTTTACGCTCCAAGGACGGCCAAGCTGAGCTTGTAGCCGGAATCG
>JBKJOD010000083.1:0-22089 GCA_046593245.1 Phycisphaerales bacterium | reverse complement strand
CTCTACGACCGGCTCGGCGGCGAGCCAGCGGTGCGCGCGGTGGTGGAGGACTTTGTGGGGCGCGCCATGGCGGACCCGGTCGTGAACTTCACGCGCCGGGGGACCGTCCGTGAGTGGGACGCCTCACCGCAGAACGTTGAGCATCTGAAGATGGGTCTGTGCGACTTTATCTGTGCCGCAGCCGGGGGCGGTTGCCAATACACAGGTGCGGACATGAGGGCCGCGCATCGGGGTATGAAGATCACGGATATGGAGTTCGACGCGCTGGCCGCGAACCTGAAGGCATCGCTGGACAAGCTCAAGGTGCCCGCTCAGGAGCAGCGAGAACTACTCGCGGTTGTGGAGGAAACTCGGAAGGACATCGTCGCGTGGCCGTCCGGATATTGATGTGACGATGAACGCCCTTGCTGTGCGGGCGATGTATTGACACGTCGCAGCACACGAACCTCGGCTTCCACACGGCCACGAGGGGGTTATGTCTTTGGGCTCACTGCCCCGGCAGATTCTGCTCGATCCAGTCGTCCTGCTTGAGCACCTCGGCGCGGCTGGTGCGCGATCGTTTCTGAGCACGGCGCTGGGCCAGCTCAAAGAGCGCGACGGCGCGCTTCTGGGCCATGCCCGTGAGTTCATCGCCGCCGCCGAGGCCGCCGACATACGTTGCGAGCTTGGGCGTGTACAGCTTCACGAGCTCATCCTCGAGTGAGACGAACATCTGCGCCGAGCCCGGGTCGCCCTGTCGTCCGGCGCGCCCGATGAACTGGCGGTCGATGCGCCGCGCCGTGTGCATCTCGGTGAGGATGACGTGCAAGCCGCCTTTCTGGCGGCTCTCGCGGTCGAGCTTGATGTCCGTGCCGCGCCCGGCCATGTTGGTGGCGACGGTGATGACGTTGTGCTTGCCGGCCAGGGCAACCATGTCGGCTTCGTCCTTGTCGAAGTTGGCGTTCAGCACGCGGTGCGGCAGGCCGCGGGCGGTGAGGCGCTGGCCGACGAACTCGCTGGCCTCGATGGAGCGGGTGCCGACCAGCAGCGGACGGTGCGCGCCATGCTCGCGCTCGATGCTCTCGACGATGGCGTTCCACTTGGCTTCGCGGGTGCGGAAGATGCGTGTGGGCCAACGCTCGCGGATCAGCGGCCGGTTGGTCGGCATGACCGTGATGGGTCGCTGATACACCTTTTCCATTTCAACGGCGGCATCCGCCACGGTGCCGGTCATGCCGCAGAGGAAGGGATAGGAGCGGAAGAACCGCTGGAAGCTCATGCGGGCGAGCGTTTCTCGATCCGCGGTGACTTCGAGATTCTCTTTCGCTTCAACGGACTGGTGCAGGCCGTGCTCCCAGGAGCGATCCTGTAGGAAGCGGCCCGTGTATTCATCGACGATGACAATGCGGCCATCCACGATCTGGTATTGATGCCCGTTGAGATAGCAGTGACGCGCGATGAGTGCCTGGCGGACGAGTTCTTCGGCGCGTCGGGTGGCGCGCCAGATCGGCTGCTCCAGCCCCGCGGCCATCTCGTTCATGCGGTGCTTGCCGCGGCGCGTGAGATCGGCGCGGCGGCGGAGGTGGTCCACGGTGTAGTCCACCTTCTCATCGAGCCGCTTGGCGATCCAGGTTGCGTCCTTGTAGACCTGCCCCATCTCGTCCTCGCGGCGTGAGCGCGCGATGATGAGTGGAACCACGCCCTCGTCGATGAGCACGGCATCGGCCTCATCCACCAGTGCGGCGCGAAGGCCGGGGATCATCGGCCCTTGCCCGCCGCCGCGTGCCGAGAACAAGCTGCGACCGGACCACGGTGTGGCGTTCTGGCCGAGGCGAATCTGATCGCGCAGCCAGTCGGCGGTGATCTGCTTGGGCGTGCCGTAGGTGATGGGTTTGGCATACACCTGGAAACGCTGCGACTCGTCCAGATCCTGCACGATCGCGCCGACATCGCAGCCCATTCGCCGATAGATGCCCGCGCGGCTGTCGGCATCACGCTGCGCGAGATAATCGTTGACGGTGTATACGTGCAGATAGCGGTGGTGCCAGGCCAGCAGCGGCGCGGCGAGCGAGCCGGTGAGTGTCTTGCCCTCGCCCGTTACCATTTCCACGATGCGCCCGTGGTACAGACCCATGGCGCCCATGAGTTGGACGATGTACGCCTCCTCGCCGGTGTCGCGCCGGGCGACCTCGCGGACGATGGCGAAGGCGCGGCGGACGGTCTGCTCGTCCTGCCGCCCACGCACGAACAGCTCGCGGGTTTCGCGGATGATCTCGTTGAGCGCGGCCTCCGAATGGTTGCGAATCTCCGGGGTGATCGCGTCAACCTTCTCGGCCTCAGAGCGCAGCCACGCGAGCGAGACGCCGCGGGTGCGGAGCTTCATGCGTGCCAGCGTCACGAGGACATCCAGCCCCTTGGGGTTGTCCGGCCGCCGCCGGCGCGACCGGAGGGACTCGAAGAGGGCGTGGTATCGGGTGACGGCGCTGCTCATGGGGAAGTAACGAAGTGACAGAGTGACGGAGTGACGGAGTGAACAAGCGAAGAGCAAAGAGAAGAAGTCGTCGCGCGCAACGGAGCATCGAGTGTTCCAAAGCACACTTCGTCGCTTCCGAACCTCGTCACTCCATCATTTCTCACAAATGCACCCTCCCCTGGATCTCGCGCTCCAGGCGATCCAGCCATTGTGAGAGGAGCGGGCGCGGCGGCAGCTTGAAGCGAACCTTGACGCGCTCGCCGGGAAGCACCAACGCGGACATCGCGTCGGGCTGCTTCATCCAGATGCGCACGTTGAACTGCGGGCGCTTGGAAACGCGACCGCTTTCGTCCTTGCTGTCGGTCTCGAAGGAGCCGCCGCCCGAGAAGCCCAGGGCCGCGCTGGGAAGCTGGCGATTGCCAGCCTCGGGGGCGAGGAAGTGGTCGGCGTCGAGGACTTTGCTGACATCGGAGATGAGACGTATCTGGCATTCCATGGCGGGGCGGCTCTTTGCGTTTTTGTCGAAGAGCCATTCGGCCTGCCGCTGGTCGAGCGTGGCGGCCACGCGGATGTCGGCGGGATCGACGATGTCACAGAGGGATTCGCCGCGTTTGACGAAGCCACCGAGGCGAAGTGCCGGGTCCGAGCCGGCGACGACGCCGTCGTGCGGAGCGCGGACAACCAGCTCGCCCAGACGCCGGTCGATCTCGCTGAGATTGTCCCGCGAGACTTTGATCCGCTCGATCGCCATGCTGGCGGAGGCGGGGTCGCTCTTGTTGATCGCGTCGCGCTCCAGCACCTGATACTCGTCGAGCTGGCTGCGCACCGAGCGTTTGCGCTCGGTCAGTTCGCGGCTCTCCAGCGTGACGATCGGATCACCGGCCTTGACGCGTTCGCCGGGACGTTTGTGGACCTGCACGATAAACCCCTCGGTTCCGTAGTGCAGCGCATCGCGGGTGACGCTCTCGACCACGCCCGTGCCGTGGCGGCGGTCGGGCATCGGGATGACTCCGAAGATGATCACAGCCAGCGCGACCAGGCCGAGCGTGGTGGCGATGGTGCGGAAGCGATGCTCGGCGATCTGGCTGCTGGTCGCCAGCCAGTGGATGAGCTTGCCGATCGGCAGTATGAACCACGCCGCGGCGGTCCACACGGCCAGCACCAGACCCAGCGCGAAGAACTGCCCAAGAATAAAGAGCGTAATGGAGAAGAACAGGAAGACGCGGTACGCGCCGGCGAGAATGCCGTAGATGATGAGAATCCACCGCTCGCCCTGCTGGGTGGTGGGGGGCGTGAGGTTCTTGATGCGGAAGATGTGCTTCTGCACCAGCTGCATGAGCATCTTGTTGGAACGCTGCGCCATATTGGGCGTTTCCAGCAGGTCAGAAGCGATGTAGTATCCGTCGAAGCGCATGAGCGGATTGGCGTTGAAGAGCACGGTCGCGAAGCTGGAGCTGAGCATCACGTTGAACGCGAGTCGGCAGAGCACGGAGTTGTCCGCGCCGTTGTCCTGCGTCCACACCCAGATGAAGGCCGCGAGCGAGGCGACCGTGAGCTCGAAGATCATGCCGCCCGCGCCAACGGCGACCCGCTGCCACTTGTTCGGGAACGCCCACGCCGAAGAGGCATCCACGAACGGTGAGGGGAAGAGCACCAGCAGCATGAAGCCGAACTCGGGCACCTGCCCGCCGAAGCGCTTGCAGATCACGCCGTGGCCGAACTCGTGGATCCCCTTGGTGACGACATACGCGGCGGGCACCAGCCAGAGAAACTCCGGATCGAAGATACGGTCGCTGCGGAAATCGGCGAGCAGCTTGTCCCAGTGCGGAAGCACTGCGTACAGCGCGCAGAGCAGCAGCACGCACCATCCCAGAAAGCCCCACTTGTTCAGGATCGGGCGCAGGATCGGCTCGCACGCCGTGAGAATGCGATCCGGATTGAAGGCCCGGATCTTCAGGTACATGATGCCGATCACCTGGGCCGTCGCCTTGCGCTTGAAGCGATCGCGCCCGCGACGCAGCAGTTGCTCGGTCTCCGGCGAGGTATCCACCGAGAGCAGGTTGGACTGATAGAGCTGGCCGATGAGCTGGATGATCTCGTTCTGCGTCGGCGCGGCATCGCCGAACTTCTGCAGCGAGGCGTTCCACGCCGTCTCCACATCGCGAGCGCCGTCAAGCATGCCAATGAAGTCATACGCGATCGGATTAAGCCGGTAGAACTGGTTGCTCGTCGGATCATGCACCACATGCCAGCGACGGCCGCGGTAGTGCTGGCGGGTGATCTGCACGTGCGAGCGCAGCTTGGGCTTCATCAGCCGCACGCGGTGCCAGAAGGGGGAGAATGTGGGGCGTTCGTTTGACATGGGAAATTGTTGAAACTGCCGATCAAGGTGTAGAATCAGAGCAAAGGAGCCGCGCGATGTGCCTGATGGGAGTGATTCGAGATGGCAAGGTTGTGCTGGACCAGCCAGCGGCCCTTCCCAACGGAACTCGGGTGGAAGTAGCGTTGTCGCCGGTTCGAGATTCTGATACCGGCCCTCGGCCGGGTTCACCCGAGGCGGTGCTGCTGCTCGCGGGGACGCTCTCGGACCAAGAAGCGGACGCAATCATGCGCGTGGTGGATGAGCAGCGCAGCGTGGCCTCCCGGGTATGGGAGCCGGGACGCGAGGAACGATGAGGTTTCTCCTCGACACGAATCACTGGAGCTATGTGCAGCGGCGGCACCCACAGGTTGTTGCCCGCATCGCCGCACTGGAAGCGGGCGATGAACTGCATATCTCGGTGATCTCTCAAGGAGAACTGCTGGGTGGAGTTGAGTCGCTTCCCGACGGGCGTCGAAAGTCGGAACTTATTCGACTGTACGAGGGCGTGATTCGATCCGCCGGAATGCCCATCCCCGTGCAGGCCGGGATCGCTGAGAGATACGCGATCATTGTGGCATAGCTTCGTCGCGCAGGGAAGCCAATCGTGACAAATGACATCTGGATCGGCGCTACTGCGATTGTGCATGACCTTGTGCTCGTGACGAATGATGCTCATTTCGGGCATATCGAGGGGCTGCGAATCGAAAACTGGACGGGCTGATCCAACGTCTGTTTCTCTCACCACCACAACCAAAGTCTGACCTGATCCAGAATCCGCCGCGTGCCGATCCAGATCAGCGGCTTGGATTCGGTGTTGAACTTGGCGATGCCTTCCACGCCGGGGCGGAACCAGTCGGGCGTGCCGATGAGTTTGCAGCGGACCTCGAAGACGTTTTTGCCTTCCACCGCGGTGGCCAGCGGCACGATGCGCTCGATGATGAATGGTGTCGCGACATCCGGCTTGGCTTTGGAGGCGATCTCGCCGGTGCCCTTGCCGTCTTTGTATCCGTTCTTCACCCCCTCCTCAAACGACTTTTTCACCAGCGCGATGTCGCGCTCGTCCACCTTCACAGTCACGATGATGTCGTCCAGCGGGGCCATCTGAAACATCAAGTCGCCGGTCTTCATCGTGGAACCGATGCGATCCTTCATGTCTCCCGCGATGATCGTGCCGCCGATTGGCGCTGTGATGAATGATTTGTTGATGCGATACTGGTAGACATCCACCTCCGCCTTGGCCCGCTCTTCCTGCTGCTCGGCCTGCGCGGCCTTGCTCTGGTCCTTGCCTTTGCGGGCCGCGGACGCCTGCGTGCGGGCCTGCTCAACCTTGCCCTGTGCATCTTTCAAGGCGAGTGTCAGTTCGGCCGTATCCAGCTCGACGACCAGATCACCCTCGTGAAGCTCCTTGCCCGGCTCGACACCCTCGCCAAGCCGCTTCACCACACCATCGAACGGCGCGGAGATGATCCGCTTCACGCGCGGCTCCAGTGTCGCCTCCGCGCTCGGCCGGTACGTTGTCCGATAGATGCACACGAACGCGAAGAGCAGCACGGCGGCGATCCCGACGACCTTCCACACGGTGTGTTTGGTACCCACGACCCACGCCGCGGCGTGCTTGGCGGATTGCACCGCTCGCGCCGGCAACGCACGGTCGTCGCTGCGACGGACCTTGAGCATCGGCCCGATCAGGTCCATCGCGGCCTGCAAAAGCTCGATGGTGTGCAAATCCAGTGGCGTGGTAGTGGACTCGATGGTCACGACGCCGACGATCCCGTCGTCGTCGATGGCCGCGGAATCCATCTCGCTGCTGCCGACGTCGCGCAGCGGAAGCGAGCAGACTTGCAGTTTGGAGTTGCCCGCCGCAAGTTCTCGGTGCGCGTGCACGATCGCCTGTCCGAGCAGCACATCAGAGCCATCGCCGCTCTCCGGCGGCGGGGGAAACAGCACCGGCTGCTCCTGGTCCAGACACTCATCCATCGCGGAGGCGAGCTTCTGCACCATGTTGGTGCGATGATCAAAGTGCTCAACGTCGCTGATGGCCCTGACCTTCACCACATCGTCGGTCACCCAGCCGAGCGCGACGCGGTCAACGGAGTACGTCTTGGCCAGGTCGTTGCAGAGCTGGATGCACGCGCCCTTGAAGTTGGTCGCGGTGTTTACACTGGCGATGAGCTTTGTGGCCAGTTCCATCGCGAACGCCGCGTTCACGCTCTTGCGCAGCGCGCTGCGCGAGTGATGCCCGGCGACATATCCCGCGAGCACTTCGGCCATTGCCAGCGTGGAGCGGATCGCGTCCTTGCTGCGGGTCTCGATGAGCAGCGTGGCGACGGCGACCGGCACCGGCTGCCCGCCGTTCTGCGGTCGCGGCACGCCGATTGGTCCGGCATTCATCGGCACCGCGAGAATGAATCCGGAGTTCGCGCCGCCGCCCGCGCCATCCCCGTAATACGTCGGCTCCTGCTTGTCCAGCCCAAAGGCGCGGGCAACGCCCGTGCCGAACGCGGCCCGCGCGGCCGTGCGGGCCTCATTGGCAAACTCCACCGGGCTCTGGCTCGGCCCCGCCTGCTGCGCCGCCTGCTCGGCATCCTTGTCCATGCCCGAAGGGGGCCAGACCATGTCCACGCGCGGATCAACCTCTTCACCGTCGGTCTTATCCGCGACGTACAGAACGGCTTGGCGGGCCGCGCTGACCTGAGCCAGCACGCGCAGCAGGCGCTCGAAATAAATGCGATCATCCGGCGCTGGCGCGTTCAGCTCCGCGACAATCCGCTGCCATCCGGGGGCTTTGAGGGAGGAGAGGTCGATCACTTGGGAGTTCCCTCGCTGGCGGGAATTGGGTTCGTCGGAAGGTCGAAGCGTCGGCTGCGCTGAGTATTCAGAGATGACGGGAACTCGTCGCCAGAAATATTCTTGATGCCCGGTCGAACCTCGTCCGAGCCCGCAAGCAGTGTGGCACGCGTCTCAGCGTCTTCCAGCATTGCGGCAACCGTTCGCCGCACCTCGTCGTTACTCGGCGAGTTGTTCATCACAACGGCATTGAAGCCTGAACGTACATCTCGCACGCTTGCATTTGTGCCCAACGCATCGAGCACAAATTGACGATCGCTCTGCGAGAGCGTCGCAAACTCCCTATCAAATCGCTGCAGACTCTCCGCAGCCGTAGTCGGTTGGCCCTGATACTTCTTCCACTCCCCCCCCGGCTCCACAAATCTCACCTTCGCCTGCGTCCCCGCCGGGCACCCCTGTGGGTTGTCGATCTCCACACGCACGCGCCGCGTCTGGCTGACGCTGTCCGCCACCGGCGAAACATACAGCACCTTGCCGCGCACCAGTTTGGGCGCATCGGGCATGTCGATGAGCACCCACGCCGGGCTGCCCTCTTTTAGCCCCAGCCGGATCGTCTCGCGGGTGTCCGCGTAGGGGTCCAGCCGCATCTTCTCCGTGTTCACCACTCGGAGCACTTTCGTCTGCTCGGTCACGCCCTCGCCCACCTCAACCATCACTTCTTCGATGATCCCGTCAAACGGCGCTTCCAGCCAGTACCGCTCGTGCTGCGCCTCAATCTGTTTGAAGCTCAGTTCTTCCTGAACTTTGTTCTTGCGTGCCTGCTGGAGTTGCAGCCGCGCCACCACTGCGGCGTTCTTGGCGTCTTCATACTCCGTTGGCGCGTATGTGCCGCTCTTCTCGATCATGTTGAACTTGAACTCGGCGTTCTTGAGCTGCTGCTCGGCGCCTTGAATCTCGGTCTCATTGGAGGCCTTATCGCGCTGCCGCTCTTTGGCCGCGATGACCTCAGCGTCACGAGCCCGCATCAGAACCAACCCCTTCTTGACCCGCTGCCCGCCCACGGCATTGATCTCGCGCACTTCCGCGGCGAAGGTGAACTGCATCGTGACATCCTGGCTCGGGCGGGTGTCGGCCTTCGACCCCCCAAAACTGGTTGCAATGCTCTCCCATTCACCATCAGCAGGCGCGGCAGCGACAGCACCCTGCGGCTTGGCCGGTGCCACTTGATTCGGGTTATCGGACGTCGCGCCGCGGCAGAGTCCCGCGGCGGCCAGCAACGCCGCCGCCATGCCGCCCAATGTGCGTGTGGTCATAGTTCTCATCCTAGATGCCTGCCCCCGCCACGATCCGTCCTGTCATGGGTGATCTGTCTGGATTTCGGCGGTTTTGTGCCGCTCGCTCCCACTCTGGCTCCGGAGCGTCCGGTCGGCAAAGGTTGCGCCCTCAGGGTGGGGTGGCTTCCATCTGCAGGGACTTTCGATCCCTTTCGCGGCCGCGGGTCGATCTCACCACGCGATCGTTACCGCAGGCGGAGCCGGACGGGGTTCTTATACGACCCCGGGGCGGGAACGGTTGACCTAAATACAGCAAACCACGCGGCGGAGCCGTCTGGGAGCGAGTTCCAGATTGGAGACCTCCCATGTCCAGTTTTCCCACAGGCACGCCATCCTCGTATTCCCCGCGTGGTCGGTCCGCCGCGCCCTCGCGGACGGCGCGGCCGGTGATCGGGACGATCGGTGGCGGGCGGCCGGTGCGGATCGACCTGAACAGTTCAGCCCCCTTCGGCGCGCCAGCGGCACCGGCGTGGCCGGGTCAATATGAGGATGCGACGCCGCTCTCGGATGTGGTGGATCGGGCGTCGGCGCAGGTGGTGATTCTGCGCAAGGCGGTGGATGAGGCCGCGCTGGCGGATCGAGCCGTTCGCGCACACAACGCGGAACTGAGCCAGCGACTGGCACAGGGGCAGCGGTTTGCGACGGAGCTCGATCAGCGGATCGCGCGGGCGGGGCAGGCGGCTGGGATTGTTGAAAAAGCGGCTGGCGCGCTTGGTGCGCTTGAGGTCGCCGTGCAGCAGGTGCGTGCGGCGCAGGACGCGGTGACGCGATCGTTTGAGGGCAAGCTTGCCGAGCAGGAGCGCACGCTCGCGGAGCGGCTGGCGCGGCAAGAGAGCATCTTCGAGCAGCGCATGTCTCGGCAGCAGGAGATATTTGAGCGGCGCATCGGCGAGATGGCCGCGCAGTTTGAGCAGAATCTCTCCCAAGCCACGGCGGATTCGCTGATGCAGCGTGAAGCGGCGGAGCAGACATTGGCGGAACATCGCAAGGGAATTATCGCGCAGGTCGAGCAGATCTGCGCGGAGGCGGATCGGAGTGTTGCGGGGACGCAGGCGCGGTCGTCGCTGATTGTCGATGGCGTGGCGGATCGAATCGACGTGCTGAACCAGCAATATCAGCGGATCGGCACCGAGGCGCAGACGCATCTGGACACGCTTTGCCAGCGGGCGGCGGCGATTCTCGGGCACGATCCGCGATCGGACTTCAGCTCCGAGCCGCGGCTGGGCTCGCTGGCGGATGCCGCGGCTCGTGCGGATGCGCTGGTGCTGGGCGTGGATGAGGCGGCGGTGCGGATCATGGCGATGCGGAGCGACGCGGAGCGGGTGCTGCGCGAGGTGAATGAGGCGGTAGAGTCCGCCAAACGGCTGACGGATGAGCGGCTGCCGGAACTGGACACGCTCGCGGCCTCGCTGGATCAGGCGAGCGGGCAGGCGACGAAGATGCAGCAGACACTCGACGAGGCGATGCGGAGCCAGAAGGACGCGGCGGAACGCGCCGCGGAGGCATCGCGCACACTCGCGCGGCAGCGCGAGGATCTGGCGGCGATGGCGGAGGCCGGGCGGTATCACGTGGAGCAGTGCAAGGCCGCGGAGGGCGCGCTGCGCGAGACGCTGGCACAGGCCGATGCGCGAACGCTGGAACTGGATCGCGCGGCCGCATCGGTCAGAGAGCAGGCCGAGAGCATGGTGGCGTTGGCGCGTGACGCGGCGGTGCTGGTGGCCAAGTCACGGACGCAGGCGACGGATGGGCCGGGCGCTCACGGCTGATTCTCGAGCGGCTTCCACCGATCCGGCAACTCGATCGCCGCGGCCAGTCGCGACAGATACTCCTTTCGCGGGATATCAACCACGCCGAAGCGTCGTGTGTGGTCATTGGCAATCTGCACATCGAGCAGTTCGTAGCCGCAGGAGCGCAGGTGGTTCCAGAGAGTGACGAGGCAAACGCTGGAGGCACCGGTGCCGCCGCTCTGGGTTGCGGTGAACATGCTCTCGGCGAAGAAGCACGCGCCGAGGGAGACGCCGTAGATGCCGCCGAGGAGTTGCGTACCACGGGCATCTTGACCGTGGCCTTTCGATTCGGCTTGTGCAGTGGTTATTTCGGGCGAAGCGCCCGAAGCATGGGCTGGAAAGCTCATGCCACTATCGGACCACGCCTCGATGGAGTGGGCGTGGCCGCGCTGGTGCAGGAGGGTGTAGCAGTTGATGAGGGTTTCTTCGAGCCATGGGCCGCCGCGCGTTGGGCCCGGCTGGGCGCACGAGCGGATGACCCGCTCGAAGGCACGGTCGCTGGTCAGCGTGAACCTGGCGCGGCGGAGATCGCGGGCGACGGTGCGACCGATGTGCAGGCCGCCCGTAAAGAGTTCAAGAATCGCCCGCGGCTCGGGCGAATACCACCGAATCACCGGCCCGCGCCCGCCCTGCGGCCGTTCAGCAGGATCATCCGCCATCGGAAATGCGCCCATGCGATACGCGTGCAAGAACATCTCGAAAATCTCGTCGGAAGTCGCTGGGTGTGATGGATGAGTTGAGCGATGCATGGCGACGCCCTCAAATCGTCGACCATTCGGCGGCGGGCGCGAGCAACTCAAAGTGCGACACGTTGCTCGTAGCAATCACGCTCGCGGACGGGCCACGCTGCCGAACCTGCGCCGCAAGAATCACGTCCGCGTCCAGTGCGTGCTTGTCCGCAGTTGGTCGCCCCTTCGATCGTGCCATGGCCCACAGGGCCGCTGCCTCACGCATGGTCCCCGTATCCAGCGGCAGGTATTCCAAGAGCGAGCAAAGGCGATCAAGGCGGCGAATGCTCGCCGACGCGCCTAAACGCAGCAACTCTCGACGCAACTCGTAATCAATAATCTCTGGAAGCACAACGACCCGACCCGCCCCGATCACCCGTTCCAGCCAGGTTCTGCACGCCTCACCGGCCGGTGAACCTGCTTTGTGCGCCAGCAGTGCGAGTGGTGTGCCGTCGAGAAACACATGGCTCACGGAAACACCCGACGACCCGAAGAGTTGTTCTCGTTAAGTCCCGCCTTGAGTGCTTCCCAGGATTGCCGCGCCTCTTCCTGCTCTTTCGGAGTCATCGCCGCGTCTTCCGCTCGCCATTGACGCAGCGTCTTGAGCAGCTCGTTGTTCCGCCGCGCCACATCCACCGCGTCCGGCACCCGTTTCACGCCGCCCATGTCCCCCCCGCCGCTCGCCGCGCCCGCGATGCCCGACGTTTCTTCCCGCTGCCCATCCTCCGGCCATATTCGATCATTTAGTTCCATGCCGCACCTCCATCTGGACATTCTACGCATCATCGTGCAGGCGCGGATCACCCGCTCGAAGGCGCGATCACTGGTGAGTGCGAACCTGGCGCGGCGGAGATCGCGGGCGATGGTGCGGCCGATGTGCAGGCCGATGTGCAGGCCGCCGTCAGAGAGTTCGACGATCGCGCGGGGATCGGGTGAATACCAGCGAATCGTGCGTGCGGCCGCAAACGAATCGTCGCGGCGTGGCGGCTCCGGAATGTCCGCCATCGGAAACGCGCCGACGCGATACGCGTGCAGGAACATCTCGACGACTTCATCGGGAGAAGTGGGGGAGCGGTTGGGTGGCGGGCGGCGCATGGGATGAGATATCCACGGGATTCGCTCGCGGACTCGCTCATCCCGGGCGTGCGTTACTCGACGTTCTGCACCTGTTCCTTGATGCGGTCGATCGCGCCCTTCACCTCAACGCACCAGCGGCTGATCTCCGCGTCGTTGCACTTGCTGGCGATGGTGTTGGCCTCGCGGAGCATTTCCTGGGTGAGGAAGTCGAGCGTGCGCCCGATGGGCTTGAACTCTTTTTCGGTGAGCATCTGCGTGAACTGGTCGAGGTGGCCGGTGAGGCGGGCGATCTCTTCGGAGGTGTCCACGCGCTCGGCGGTGATGGCCAGTTCGCGGACGATGTCCACGGCCTGGATGTGCAGGCCCATGTCCTTGATCATCTGCTCGATGCGTCCCTTGAGCCGCTTCTCAAACTCAACCATCACTTGTGGGGCACGCTCGCGAATGAGCACGAGCTTTTGGGCGATGGAATCGTGGTGGCTGAGCAGATCGGTGACGAGGTACTTGCCCTCGCGCTCGCGCATCTCAACGAGGCGGCCGCAGGCGGTTTCGAGGAGCTTGAGGAGCTCGCCCTTGGCGGCGCCGAGACGCTTCTCCTCATCGCCCGGGGGCTGGAGCACGCCGGGAAGGCCCAGTAGCGGGGCGATCTCAATCTTCACTGCGCCCGAAGCGACCTGCGGAACCTTCTTGAGCTGGTCCACATAGCGGGCCAGCGCGTGCTCGTTGAGCGTGTGCGCCACATCGCCGGAAACATCCGAGTGCTTGACGGTCATGAAGACCGAGCCGCGGTTGAGCTTGTGGCGAAGCTGCGTCTCGAGCTCGGCCTCAAGCACCTGAAACTCTTCGGGAAGCCGGATGACGGCCTTGAAGTATTTGCTGTTCAGCGAGCGGACTTCGAGATAGAAGTGGGCGGTGCCCACGGTCGCCGATGCCTCACCGTACCCGGTCATGCTGCGGATCAAAGCGTGCTCCTTCCCACTCCCCGCGTCACGATACCAGATATACCTGCGATGGAAAGGTCAGGGATTGGCGGGGGGCGTGGTCGGCGTTGTTGCCGGTGGAGTCGTCGCGGGGGGAGTCGCCGGTTCCGCGGCCGGTGGAGTTGTCGGTGCGGGGATCGGTGTCGGCGTGGTACCGGTCGCGCTGGGAGGAGCCGTGGGCGTGGTTCCCGGCGCGGGGGTCGGAATGTTCGGAACATTCGGGACGACGTTGGTGGTGGTCGTGGATGTCGGGGTGCCAGCGGGAACTGTGATAGGCGTGGGTGCCGCGGCGGCCGCGGGGTCCGTCGGGGCCGCAACCGCGGGCTTGACGGCATAGTTCAGCAGCACCGCGCCGACGATGTAAAAGATAAAGACGCCGATGGTGAACATCGTGAGTGCATCGCCGGTCTTGGCGCCGAAGGCCGTCTGGCCCGACCCTGCACCAGCACCGAATGCGCCGGAAAGACCGCCGCCTTGGGGGCGCTGGATCAGGATCGTCAGCAC
Organism: Phycisphaerales bacterium; assembly: GCA_046593245.1. Lineage (GTDB taxonomy): Bacteria > Planctomycetota > Phycisphaerae > Phycisphaerales > UBA1924 > UBA4658. The sequence continues at coordinate 8,078 of JBKJOD010000083.1, read as the reverse complement.
CAGCAGGATGCAGACGATGCAGAAACCAACCACGGAGAATCCGAGCATGTACGGGCTTATCGCCAGCGTTGTCAGACCGAGAGTCGTCATCGAGTCGCTCCAAGTGGGCATCGTTCACCCATCCGAACAAGTTCCGGACAGTCATCATCCGAAACGAAGGGTGGGAGTGTAGGTCGGTCGGATCGCTCCGGGGTTGCTCGGAGGTGCCGAGTCGGCTTACTTCGCTGGCCCGAGTTCGTCGACCATTTTTCTGGGCGCGGTGTTGCGCCACGCCGCCAGCAACGCCTTGCGGAGCGTCGCGCGATCGACGGACTTGAGCAGCACGTGCGTTGCCCCGCGCGCTCCCCAGGATCCCGCGGCGGGCATGAACGTGTCTGGCTTGGCCTGCATGCACTCCTGCTGTTGCTCGGGCGTGAGCTTGACCATGCCCCATCCCTGCTTCGGGCTGCCGAGCGTGGCGAAGACTTTGCCCTTCACGCGGAAGTCCGGGTGGTCCATGTGCTCGCGCTCTTCTGTTTCCGGAAGATCGAGCGCGAGGGTTCGGAACTGGGCTTCGGTCATTGGTGGGTGCGCGTTCAGAGTGGATTCGACGCGGCCGCGGCGCGAACGATCGAGAGGAACTCATCGGCTTTGAGCGATGCGCCGCCGATCAGGCCGCCGTCGATGTCTTTTTCCGCGAACAGCTCGGCTGCATTGGCACCCTTGACGGAACCGCCGTATTGAATGCGAAGCTTGTCCGCGATGGTCTGATTGTAAAGCTCCGCGACGAGTGCTCGCAGCTTTCGATGGGCATCCTGTGCGTCCGCGGGCGTCGCGGTGCGACCCGTGCCGATGGCCCAGACGGGTTCGTACGCGATGACGACATGCGCCATTTGTTCAGCCGTCACGCCTTTGAGCCCCTCGACGGTCTGCCGCCGGTTCACAGCATCGGTCTGCGCGGCCTCGCGCTGCGCGAGTGTCTCGCCGACACAGAGCACGCTGATGAGTCCCGCATCCAGCGTGGCGCGGACCTTTCGATTGATGATCTCATCGGTCTCGCCGATGACATGGCGACGCTCGGAGTGGCCAGTAAGGACGATTGAAACGCCGCAATCTTTGAGCATGGTCGCGGAGACCTCGCCGGTGAATGCGCCATCCTTTTCGAAGTAGATGTCCTGCGCGCCGAGCATGGCCGCGCTGCTGCGGGAGCGAAGCAACTCGCCGATCTCGCGGAGATAGACAAAGGGCGGAAAGACAGCGAACTGGCAGCGATGGGCGAGTCCCTCGTTGGCCGCGCCATCGGAAACCGCGGCGGCAAGGGCCGCGCCGGTGGCGGCGGTGGTGTTCATCTTCCAGTTGCCGCCGACGATGGGTGTTCGCATCGGGAACGCTATGCGTCGAAGCGTGAATCGTACAAACAGAATCCGGGGATGCGGCGGAAAATCGCCTCATCCCCGGTGGGTGGATTTGCTTAGATGTTTCGGATCGCGGATCAGTCGCGGCGGTTGAGCAGTGCGAGCAGCCGCAGGATCGAGGTGTAGAGCCACACCAGCGTGATCAGCAGGCCGATCGCGCTGTACCACTCCATGTACTTGGGCAGGCCGGCCTCCGCGCCGCCGCGGATGCGATCAAAGTCGATCACGAGATTGGCCGCGGCCACGGCCACCACCAGCAGCGCGAACCCGATGCCGATCAGCCCGCCCTCAAATATGTGCAGGTTGATGCCGAACATGGAGAGCACAAAGGCGAGCAGTGAGAACAGGCAGACGCCCAGGGTTGCGCTCAGCACGATCTTGGTGAATATCGGCGTGGCACGCAGAATATTGAACATGTTCAGTAGCAGCATCCCGGCGGCGACCGCGATCGTCAGCAGCCCGGCTTGCATGACAAGCCCGGTGCTCAGCGTGGAGACCACGCCCGATGCGCCGACGGCGGCCTTGTGGCCGACATACTGCGTCCACATCACCGAAAGCCCGCCGACCAGCGCGCCCTCGCAGACCGCGATCGGAAACGCCAGGAAGGGTGCCCATGTCTGCTTGAAGCAGATGATCATGGTGAGCACGCAACCGAGCAGACTGCCGCCGATCGCAGCGGCCCACAGAAACGGCGAGGCTGCCATCTGCGACCAGACGATCGTGGCGACAATGCCGACCACGCCAACGAGCATCAGCGTGATGGTGGCCGCGCCCTGCACGGTCATGACTTTCGAGCGGTCCACATCGCGGCTGCGCGAATCCCAGATTGTCGGCTGAAAGGCGTTGTCGTTCAGTACCGGATTGTTCGTTCCACCAAACATGCTCATGGCGTTGCTCCCCATCGGCGGCGTGTTTCATGCCGCGTGTGTTGTACGTTCATTGGCAAACGCTGTTCGCGTATTGCGTGTGTCATCGTACGCGTGTGTGTATCGGCCTCCGAACGCATCGGACGCGAGTTCCGGGCTGCCAAATGGGCAGTCGAGCGATTCGGGTGGTTCAGGAGTCGTGCGTGTAGTTGGGCGACTCTTTGGTGATTCGGATGTCGTGGGGATGGTTTTCAACCACGGTCGCGCCGCTCACGCGGACGAAGCGGGTATTGGCGCGGAACTCCTCGATCGTCTTGCACCCGCAGTAGCCCATGCTGGCACGGACGCCGCCGACCATCTGGTACACAAACTCGGCGAGCGTGCCGCGATAGGAGACCAGCCCCTCGACGCCCTCTGGGACGAACTTGCGCTTCTTCTGGTCGTCTTCCGGCGTGCCCTTGTGCTGTCCGTAGCGGTCGGCCGCGCCGGCTTCCATCGCGCCGGCGGAGCCCATGCCGCGATAGCTCTTGCAGCGTCGGCCGCCCGCAATCACAAGCTCACCCGGTGATTCATCCAGACCCGCAAAGAGCGAGCCGAGCATGACGCAGCTCGCGCCCGCGCCGAGTGCCTTGGCGATATCGCCCGATTGGCGGATGCCTCCGTCGGCGATGACGGGAACATCGCGCCCGGACTCCATCACGCCGCGGACGGCATTGAAAATTGCCGTCATCTGCGGCACGCCGACGCCCGTCACCACCCGCGTGGTGCAGATCGACCCGGGGCCGATGCCCGCCTTCACGGCGTCCGCACCGGCCTCGACGAGGGCTCGCGCTCCTTCGGCGGTGGCAATGTTGCCCGCGATCACCTCGACGTTGTCCTTTGCCCAGCGTTCTTTGATGGTGCGCACAGTGCGGAGAACGTTTTCCGAATGGCCGTGGCTGGTGTCCACCACAATGACATCCGCACCCGCGGCGAGGACGGCCTCAACGCGGTCGTATTGATCCACGCCGCAGGCCGCGCCGCAGCGAAGGCGGCCGCGCGAGTCGGTGTTGGCTTTGGGGAAATCGCTCTGTCGGTCGATGTCGCGCTGCGTGATGAGCCCGGCGAGCGTGCCGTCGGGGTTCACAAGGATGAGCTTTTCGACCTTGTTCTTGTTCAGGATGCTGCTGGCTTCCTCGAGCGTGGTTCCCGGCGCGGCCGTCACCAGCCCCTTACTGGTCATCACACTTCCGAGCGGCGTGGACTCAACCTCGACGAACTTGAGATCGCGGCGGGTGAGGATGCCGACGACCTTGCCGCGCGAGCGGCTCGGGTTGCCCGACTCACCCACCCGGGAGGTGGAACCGGGCATCCGGCTCGGAGCGGCGGACCACCCGGAATCGTCGGTGATGGGAAAACCGGAAACGTTGTGCTCCCGCATGAGCTTTCGTGCCAGGCCGACGGTGTCGGAGACGCCGAGGGTGATCGGATCCACGATCACGCCGTTGGCAGAGCGTTTGACCTTGGAGACCTCGCGGGCCTGAGCTTCGATGGAGAGGTTGCGATGGATGAAGCCGATGCCGCCTTCTTGCGCGAGCGCGATGGCCAGCGCGGACTCCGTCACGGTGTCCATGGGAGCGGAGACGAGCGGTATGTTCAGACGGATATTCGGGGTCAGCCGCGTGGAGGTGTCGGCCTGGGCGGGCATGACATCCGAATAGCGCGGCAGCAGCAGCACATCATCAAAGGTAAACCCATCGGCAACGATCTTCGCGGCCACCAGATCAGACGATGCCCCAAGCGACCCCGTGATCTCACTGCCAGTCCGTGCAGAAGGACTCTGGGACGGGGAGGGAGGGTTCGCCACGCCTGCAATTCCGTTGGAAGCCATGCATATTGATGGCAGGGAGTGAGGCGGAGTCAACCCAATTCCGTGGGGTGGCATGGGCTTGTTCGCCCATGTTCGGGGTGCTTCGCCCCCGATACGTTTGATTTGCTCGCAAGAGAAACGGAATCAGGGGTTGGAAGCCCCTGCCACGAAGGTGAAGAACATGGGCAGCGTGTCCATGTCCCACCAGGCACATTCACCGCCCGCAAGTCCACACTCCATCTTCACACATAACACTCGACAAGTCACCGAACACCGCACACGATCATCCCAGCGGGCATCGTTCCAAGAGTTCTCACTAAGCGGATCACCATGCCTCCAGCTCGTAAGACCAACTCAGCGACAGTTGCTCCCATTCCCACCCCGGCTCCGGCCGCGCCTGTTCCGGCAGCTGCGGCAAACGCGTCCACGCCCGCGGGCTTTGCGCCGCCGTCGTACACGTTGAACACGTCCGGCGCGGGTGGGCTCGACAAACTGCTCAACACCGAGTGGGTGCTCACCAACGGGCTTGGCGGGTTCGCGATGGGAACGGCGGCCGGCGTTCCTGCGCGGCGCTATCACGCGCTGCTCATTGCGGCGGCGAATCCGCCGGTGGGGCGGGTGGTCGCGCTGAATGCAATGGTGGAGACGATTGAGGTTGCGGGCGACAAGGGAGCGAAGGCGAAGGCGTTTGATCTCACCACCTTCCGATTCTGCGGCCATCCGCCGCTGCTGCATCCAAGCGGAACATCGCGGCTCGAGTTGTTCACGCACGAACTCACGGCGCGGTGGGTGTATGAAGTGCGCGAGCCCGCACTGAGTGGGGGGGCGGCGGCGATTGCTGTCGAAGTGACGAAGGAAGTGCATCTGCTGGATCGCGTAAACGCGGTGCAAGTGCGATACACCGTGAAGCGGCTGACCGGGGATGGCAAAGGGGCCATCACGCTCAAGGTTCGCCCCCTCACGTCGCTGCGAGATTTTCACTCGCTGATTCGGCGATCCTGGGCGGATCGGTTCGCGGTGGCATCGTCCGCGAGCGAGGCTCATGTACGATTCGACGGACAGCCGACGCAACTGCATCTGCGGGCGGATCGCGCGACCTTTGCCTCGGATGGGCAGTGGTGGTGCGACTTCTTGTATCAATCCGATGCCGAGCGCGGCCAGGATTGCGTGGAGGATCTCTTCTCGCCCGGCGTGTTCACGCTCGCGATCGGTGCGGATGAAGGGGCCGCCGAGTGCGTGGTGCAGGCGGCGATCGATCCGATCGCGATGGCGGACGCGAAGCGTGACTTGACGGTGCGCCGCGAGCGACTCGCCGCGATGCACGCCGCTGCACTCGTATCGCGCCCGACATCCACAACGCCGGTTTCGCCCGCGGACAACGCGACCATCGCGGCTCTCGTCACCGGATCGGACGCCTTCGTAGTCGCACGTCGCACCCCCGGCAGCGGCGCGGCCAGCTCCCTCGATCAAACCTCCATCATCGCCGGATATCCATGGTTTGCGGATTGGGGGCGCGACACCAGCATCTCGCTCCCCGGCCTGCTGCTCTCCACCGGACGAATCGAAGACGCACGTCGCACGCTCACGGCGTTTGCCAGCCATCGCCGCAACGGCATCGTTCCCAACGTCTTCAGCGATCAGACCGGCGAGCCGGAGTACAACACGGCCGATGCATCCCTCTGGTTCATTCTCGGCGCGTGCGCGTATCGGCGCGTGGCCAAGGATCGGGCCGCGTGGGATGGCCTGCTCGCTCCGGCCTGTCTGGACATCATCACCCACTACCGGCGCGGCACCGATTTCAACATCGCGATGGACCCGCAGGACAAGCTCATCACCGCGGGCACGAACGCCACGCAGCTCACATGGATGGATGCCCGGCGCGACGGCGTGACCTTCACGCCGCGTCACGGCAAGGCAGTGGAGATCAACGCCCTCTGGCACGCTGCGCTGCGCGAGTTGGCGCTGGCGATGCACGATGCCGATCCGATTCTCTGTGCCAATCTCACGCAGCTCGCTGGCGTCGCCGCTCAATCCTTCCGCACGCTGTTCTGGAACGCCCAGCTCGGTTGCTTGTATGACACGCTCACTCCAGGGGATGGTGATTCACCCGCGTGGGTGCCGCAGCCGGACATCCGGCCGAATCAGCTTTTCGCGGTCTCGCTCCCGCACTCGCCGCTAACCATTGAGCAGCAGCGATCGGTGCTCACCTGCATCCGCGAGCGGTTGCTCACGCCGTACGGTGTGCGCACGCTCGACCCCGCCGATCCGCGCTTCTTCGGGCGCTATGAGGGCAATCTCTTCGAGCGCGACCGCGCGTATCACAATGGCACCGCGTGGCCCTGGTTGCTCGGGCCCTACGCGGAGGCACTGCTGCGTGTCGGGCAGTTCAACGAGCAATCCAAGAAGGAAGCGCGAGCCGCGCTGCAGCCGATTCTCGCGGAGATGCAGTCCACGCCCACACGCTCCGGTCCGGCCGGGTGCATCGGCCAGATCGCGGAAATCTACGACGGCGCGGCCCCGCAACGCCCGCAGGGCTGCCCAGCCCAGGCGTGGTCCATCGCCGAAGCGTTGCGTGTGATGTTGATGATTGTCTGACAGAGGCGCGGGCGCAAGCCCGCGCACCGCCGCGCGGTGGGCGTCGAGCTGCACCGAATCGTGCCCGTGCTTCTCTTTCAGTTGCTTCATATGCTCCACGCAATGACCCAAACCAGCCGCGCACGCATCACCGCCGGCGAACTCGTCGTTGTCTGTTCGCACTACGACCTCGGCGTCATCGAGGAGGTCCGTCGTTTCCGCGGCGGATCGCGGCTGGCCCCGAAGGTGCAGATCACCACCAACACCGGCGAGTATCTGCTCAAACGCCGCGCCCCCGGCCCGTCCAACGAGCCCACAAAGGTTGCGTTCACGCACGAGGTCATCCTGCATCTCGCCTCGCGCGGCTTTCCGGTGCCACCGATCATCGGCACCCGGGCGGTTGTCTCATCGCGCACCGCAAGCAACTCCATGCTGCAACTCGGTCCCTCCAGCCCCGGCGGTGGCGGGGTGTATGAGGTTTTCCGGTTTGTGCGCGGCGCACGCTTTGATCGCACGCCCGACGCGGCCCATGCAGCCGGCGAAGCGCTCGCCAGATGTCACCATCTGCTTGCCGATTTTCAGCCGCTGTTTCCCGCGCCGCGGCGCACGTTCCACAACCACGCGCAGGTGCCCGATCGGCTGATGGGGATCTCCGGATCGCTGAACGATCCAACGCTGCGGTCGGTCTGTCGCGCCCTCGCGGACGCCTACTTGAACGCCTCCGCGCAGGCCAAGCTGGCTTCGCCGGAGGAAACACCCGAGCAGATCGTGCATGGCGACTGGCACCCCGGCAACATGCTCTTCACAAAGCCCGAAGGCGCGGCGAAGCCAACTGTTGGTGCGGTGTTCGATTTTGATTCCGCCCGGCTAGGCGTGCCGCTGCACGACATGGCCAACGGCGCCATGCAGTTCAGCGTGCTCCGTCACATGGGCGTGAGCGAGAGCGGCGAGGGCATTCCGCCCAGCTCGTGGCGTATCGCGCTGCTCCCCGATCTGCTGGCGAGCTTCTGCGCCGGGTATCGGAACGCGACACCGAACTCCTCCGTCTCGCCGCGACAGGGCTTCGGCGCGATTCCGTGGCTGATGATCGAGGCCCTGATTGTTGAAGCAGGCGTGCCGATCGCCTCGACCGGCAAGTTCGGTAAGCTGGATGCCAAGCCAGTGCTCGGGGTTGTCCATCGGGCCGTGGAGGCCATGGCCCAGGGGGCGGAACGGATCGTGGCCCTCGCCCATGCGTAGAATGATCCGGAATCATCCCCGTTTCACGCAAAGTCCGCCGATTCTTCTTGCACCCTTGGTCCCCGATCCGGTACAACATGAACGGAATCTGCCGCGCATGACCACTACTTTCGGCATCGGAGCCCGACTTGCCCCTCGCACGCTACTGGCTGTGGG
>JBKJOD010000235.1:0-2800 GCA_046593245.1 Phycisphaerales bacterium | reverse complement strand
GCTCGAGTCGGGAAAGGGCGGCCTAGTGCGGGTGGATCAAGCAACCGGTCGCTGTGAAACGGTGGCTGACCTTCCCGGCTTCACGCGAGGATTGGCGGTCGTTGGCCCCTATGCTGTTATTGGTCTCTCGAAGATTCGAGCAACCTCGGCGATGGACGGCGTGCCGCTGGCCGAGCGGCGAAGCGAACTGAAATGCGGCATCTCCGTGGTGGATCTGCGCAGCGGTCAGGCCATCGCGTTCCTCGAATTCCAGACGGCTGTGGAAGAGATTTTCGACGTACAAGTCTTGCCGGGCCTCCGCTTTCCAGAGGTCGTTGGCTTTCAAAACGAAACCATTCACAACACGTTTGTCGTTCCACCCGTAACATAACTACTCACATTCCGCACCCCCTTGAGCAGGTTACGCGGAGCTGGATTTTGTGGAATAGCAGCACTTGGATTTGAAGGATCGTAATGCGGATGGAGGGATGCTCATCAGATCGATGAGCCGTCGTTGTGTGGTGGTGAGTTCTGCAAGTCTGCGAGATACTTCACCCCGGTGTTTGATCAGCACGATCACGAGGGTTGCAAAGCACTCCAGAATCGATGCGCCTGTTGGACTCGGGCTTGGACGGTTCTCGGGATAGATGCCATACATCGGTTCGCCGTCGAGACTTTGACGCACGTCGCGTTCCATCAGCGCCAGCATCATCAGCGCCCACAGCAGAATGTACATCAGTCCCGCAATTCGCAGCGGCTTTTCCAGAAACAGTGGAGCAATTGCCAGCGGGCCTTTGATATCACCGATGCGGCGTTCTACATGAATCTGCTCTTTGTACTCCTGAAGCACGCGCCCTGTCGGGAATTCCTTTTTGGCGAGATCGGTCTTCAGAACGTACGCTCCGTCAAGGTTTTCGAGTTCACGCAAAGCAGACTCATCGATATGCCAGCTCAGGGAAAAGTTCTCCGCTCGCCCCTTCAGTTCGTAACGGAAGACATCTCCGACGGAATATTTTCCCTTCGCCGACTCCAGCCGTGACACTATCTTTTCGCGAGTCTTCAGGCTGTACTTGTTCAGATTCTTCGCGATCGACTCAAACTCGGTCCTGATCTTTCCGAGATGTCGCTGACGTGTCTTTGATTCTTCCTGTGCCTTGGCCTCGCTCCAGACAAAAATCTGGCGATACTTGAGGCACACCTTGCGACCATTCACTTTTCCTTCGAGAGTTTTCGGCAATTCGCAGGCCTGATACTTTGGTCTCTTCTCCTCCGGCAGATGCAGTTTGCTCTTCGGACAATAGTCCACAGGCTTCATCTCGTCGCGATGTTTCAGATACTCTTTCTTCAGATGCGGCTGAAACACGCCGCCACACAAAAATCTGCCACCCGCCGCTTTGTTGGCCAGCAGGTTTTCCGGAGAATCCATCTTCGTATCGGCGGTGTAGATAATGTCTGTGGTCGGCAGCAGCTTTCGCAGCCGGTCCAGATTCTGGATATGCGTTTTGACTTCGGCTTCATTTCCGTCGAACGGAAGTAAATCAATCGGCACGGCACCATCACGCGCGACGTTGATCCCGAACTGCACCTGCTTCACATTTTTGCGACCGCTCTTGGTGCGTCCATACATCGGCTGCGGCCCTTGCTTTTTCCGGGCGTCTGCGTCTTCGGCGGTTGACGGCGAGGCGTCCTGCTCTGGCGGATTCTCGGGCGTTTCCTGCATTTGTCGTCCGTAATCGCCGTACATCTCGACGCTGGAAATATCGTAATGAATCTGCGAGACGGACAGCTTGAACGTCTTGACCAGATGCATGACCAACTGCGACTGAGCCGAAAACGCATGGAGCGCGATGCGTTCCAGAGCTCGCCCGAGTCGATCATCATTGAGCTGTTCGGCAGTGACGCCGTAGTAATCACAGACCCCGGCACTGTTCGCCCATTCGCCGATCTTGTACTGAGCTTTGGGATTGAGCAGTCGATTGCAGACCATGATCTCCACCAGTATCCCGAGCGGCACTTCGCCCTCCCACGGGATGTTCTCATCGATCACAGCCGCCAACCGCATCTTCTCCAGATAGGCGACGATGACCGGTAACGCTCCAACTCTCTGACTGTCAAAACGAGTCGTGGCATCCATTCCACTCTCCTGTGTCTAAATCCGAAAAAACCTGTCTTGCTTAGCTTCCCAAATTCAAATTATCCTGTCACTACGAACCTTGTTTTCGGGGTGCGGAATGTGAGTAATGAATACCATATTCTTGTACAAAACAGGTGACGCCGATGTGCCCCAGCCGTGCGTTTTACTTCCAACATCCGTGCTCCAGACCTGCTTGCCGCTGTGGTCGAACGCGATGACTCCGGTCTTGCCGAAGAAGCAGTAGACGTGATCTTCATCAGCCGCCGGTGTGTTGGCCGCAAATCCGTGGTCCCGAATGCGTTCTTCCTCCGGCAGTTTCGCCTCGACAATTTCTTCCCAGAGTTTCTTACCGCTTTTCCGGTCCAGACACAGGAGATGTCGCTTAAGGTCCTTCTGATTGCCCTCCGCCTCTCCGGGAACGAAGAATCCTGAGTAACATGTGACATAGATATGATCTTTGAACACGATCGGACTGGAAGCCCCAGGTCCCGGCATGGGAATTCTCCAAGCAATGTTCTCCGATTCCGACCATTCGATCGGCACAGCCTTTGCGGTGCTGACACCCTGCCCATCAGGCCCGCGAAACGCCGCCCAATCACTGGCCTCATATGAGGCAGGCAGCAGCGATGTCGCCTGTGCCAGACTTGGCGTGGCCAGCACGAATATCGTGCCACTCATCGCGATGAA
>JBKJOD010000223.1:0-3930 GCA_046593245.1 Phycisphaerales bacterium | reverse complement strand
GCCGCCGACCTGCTCGTATGCGGCGCGGGTGAAGAGCATGAACTGGCCGTTGGCGAAGGCGCGCCGGTGGGTGGGCGCGTTGGCGCGTGCGAGGGGATATTGGCGCATGAGTTCCATCCCGGCCGCGGGCTGGGTGATGCGCTCGAAGGTGCGCCCCGTGGTGAGGGTGCTCATGATGCTGAGCATGCCGAGGGAGCGCGCGGTGAGGAGCGCGACGGCGGCGCGGACGCAGTCGGGATCGAACTCGGTGTCCGCATCAGTGAAGAGCAAAAGATCTGCAGACTGCGCGGCCTTGGATGAGCTGACGGCGACGCGGATGGCGTTTACCTTGCCCGCCCAGTCCGGCGGGCAGTCGCGGATTTCCAGGAGCTCCATGTGGTCCGCGCCGCCGGTGGCTTCGCGGATTTCGGCGGCGGTGCCGTCGGTGCAGCGATCCAAGGCGAAGACGACGGAGAGATTCGGATAGGTTTGTTTGGTGAGCGATGCGGCGAGTTTGCCGACAACACCCTGCTCGTTGTGAGCGGGAACGATGATGCAGACTTTCGGTGCGGATGGTTTCCGAAGTTCCGCGGCGGCGGGGAGTGCGAGGGCATCGCGGCAGGTCGGAATCGTCCGCATCGTGGTTGCGATGTGGTAGAGCACCGCGCCCCAGTAGACAGCCAGCGCGAGCGCGGCGATGATGAGCAGCATGCAGAGGATGGTGGTGATGATCGACATGGCCGGGAGTTGAACGGTGCGGTTGCGTGCCGTGCGTGAAGAGTGTGATGCGAGTGAAGAGGGAAATGAGTTCCTATGATCCCGGCATGAACAGCTCAGAGGATATCGGGACGATGGACACACACGCGGCAGAACACGCACAGGGCGGGTCGTGCTGCCAGTCGGCGGGGCAGGCGAAGGGTCAGGCCGCGGCGGAGGCGGGCGGCTGTTGCGGCGGCGAAAAGGCGGCAGGTGGTGGGTGCTGCGGCGGCGGCAAGTCGGCCTCGGATGGCGTGCTGGTCTTTTCGCGGAAGCAGATTCGTGAGGTGGATCGACTCGCGACCGAGGAGTTTGGGATTCCTTCGATCCTGCTCATGGAGAACGCGGCGCGCGGCGTGACGGGCGTGATTCTGGAAGGGTTGCAGGGGCTCGAGAATCCGTCGGCGCTGGTGGTGTGCGGGCCGGGGAACAACGGCGGGGACGGACTGGCCGTAGCGCGGCATCTGGCGAACCGGAATGTGCGGGTGGCGATTGTGCTGGCCGCCGCGCCGGCGGCGTTCAAGGGGGATGCGCTGACGAATCTGACGATCGCGCAGAAGATGGATTTGCCGATCTTTGACGCCGGAAACTCGAATGCTGGGGCGGGCGCGGCGATGGCCGCGGCGGATGCGCTGCTGGGCGAGCCGGTGCTGGTGATTGATGCGCTGCTCGGCACCGGGCTGGATCGGCCCGCGACGGGCGTGATGGCGGAACTGATCACGCAGATGAACGCGATCCGGACGCGCGGCAGCACGATGGTTTCGATTGATGTTCCGAGCGGACTCGACTGCGACACCGGCGAGCCGGCAACGGATGCGAGCGGAGCGGGGCCGGTGATCGAGGCGGATCTGACGGTTGCACTCGCGGGCGTGAAGGCGGGTTTCCTGACGGCGACGGCGCAGAAGCATGTGGGGGAACTGGTGGTGGTGGATATTGGCGCGCCGCGGGAGCTGGTTTCGCGGATCGGGCGGCCGCTGACGATGGCGGGGGCGAGCGCGGCGGCCGCGGTTGGCGGGGGCGGATGCGGATCGGGCGGTTGCGGGTGCCGTTAAGGGGCGCGATAACTGTTCTGTGATGGTGGCGAAAACGAAATCGGAACTTGCGGGGACCATCGCCCGTACACCCGATGATGGAAGCGGGTTGACGCGGGCCGGAGCGTGTGGAATGCTCGTTGTGCAGGGTGGGAACAGGAGGGCCGGTCATGGGTGCGGTGCGAATGGAACTGGCGAGAATCCTGATCCGGGAGCTGAATGACTATCAGATCATTGAGCTTCGGGAGGTCGCGCCGGTTGAGGATGTTGAGGATGTGCCGAGTGCGGCCGGAGTGGCAACCAACGGGACGCAGTACAGCCAGGTGGAGAACGGGCGATCGTTTCCGATCGTGATCGGGCTGCCGGAGGCGCAGGCGATCGAGCGGCGGTTGAAGAATGTCGTGATCAAGCGGCCGCAGACGCATGATTTGCTGATGAACGTGGTGGCCGCGCTGGGCGGGAAGCTGGAGTCGATCACGATCAACGATTTGCAAGACCACACCTTTTTCGCGCAGCTCTTCGTGCGCACGGCGGAGGGGAAGGTGGTGAAGATCGACTCGCGCCCGAGCGACGCGATCGCGCTGGGGATTGCGTCGAACGTGCCGATCTTTGTTGAGGAGAAGGTGCTGAACGCGGCGGAGAAGGATGAGCAGTAGCGGGCGCGGCACGAACTTGCGGCGTAGTGTTTGTGCTTGGCATCTCTTGATCCACATTTCAGGCCGACGAAGTACCTCACCGAATCGGTGCCGGGGATTGGTGGCGTGCTGAAGGAGCGGGATGAGGATTTCATCGTGGAGGAGTTGCCGGCGTATGAGCCGTGCGGCGAGGGTGAGCATCTGTATCTGTTTGTGCAGAAGCGACACATGGCGACGATGCACGCGGTGCGGCTGATCGCGGAGCATTTCGGGGTGACGCGGGATGCGGTGGGGTTTGCGGGGCTGAAGGACAAGGTCGGGATCACCACGCAGCTCTTCAGCGTGCATCTGCCGGGGAAGAAGGATGAGGAGTTCTCGAACTTCGAGCATCCAAACGTGGGCGTGCTGTGGAAGGACCGGCACACGAACAAACTGCGGCGGGGGCATCTGGCGGGCAACCGGTTTGTGATCCGGGTGCGGAAGACCAGCGCGAGCAAGGTGATCCACGCGCACAAGGCATTGGCGATACTCGCGGCGATGGGCGTGCCGAACCGGATCGGGGTGCAGCGGTTCGGCATGTTGCGGAACAATCAGGATGTCGGGCGGGCTTTGTTGCTAGGGGATGCGAAGGGCGCGCTGGATGCGTTGTTGCTGCCGAGTGCGGAGTTTCCGGAGATTCAGCCGGAGGCGCGGCGGCTGTACGCGGAGGGAAAGTATGAAGAGGCGATGCGGGCGATGACGGGTGGGTCGCACACGGAGCGGCGGGTGCTGGCCGCGCTGGCGCGGGGGGCGAATGAGCGGCAGGCGATCGGGGCGATCGAGCGGATGGACTATTCGTTTTACATCACGGCGTTTCAGTCGGCGGTGTTCAACGCGATACTGGAGGAGCGGATCGCGAGCGGGCGATTGGCGACTTTGGAAGATGGTGATCTGGCGTTCAAGCATGATTCGGGTGCGGTGTTCCCCGTCGGGCCGGAGATGTCAGACCAGGAGCGGAGCGCGCTGCCGGAGCGGCTGGGGGCGATGGAGATTTCGCCAAGCGGGCCGATGTGGGGACAGCGGATGACGCGAGCCAGCGGCGCGATCGGTGCGCGTGAGGAAGCGGTGCTGGAAGCGGCTGGGTTGAGCGTGGCGCGGCTGGAGCAACTGAGCCGGCGCGAGGTGGAGGCGATGGAGGGGAAGCGCCGGCCGATGCGAGTGCCGGTGCGGCTGCCGGATGTGGAGGGTGGCGTGGATGAGCACGGGGAGTATGTGAAGTGCGTGTTTGAGCTGCCGCGGGGGGCGTTTGCGACGACGGTGATGCAGGAGGTGATGAAGGGGGAGGTGGGGGAGGAGGAAGAGGAATAGGAGGGGGAGAAGACGATTAGGATTAGGATTAGGACCGGAGGGGAGAAGGGGAAAGGGCGGGAAAAGTGAGATTGAGTCTCGAGGCCGGAGCTCATGGGAAGCTGGATGTCAAAGAAAGGCACTGGCGCTGCTGCGTGGCTTGAGGTGCTGGGAACCTCAGATTCACCCGGGGGTGGCTCGAA
>JBKJOD010000219.1:0-2555 GCA_046593245.1 Phycisphaerales bacterium | reverse complement strand
CACAAGATGCCGGTTCAGCCAACCGTCCGAGTGCAGCGTGTTCCCCGCGACGCCCGTTTCCCAGGTGTCTTGCTCCTCAAAGTGCGAACGCGTGTTTTTGTCGTAGCCCACGGCGTGGACGGCGGAACAGAGGCCCGAGTCGAAGAACGGCTTGAGGGCGGACATGCGGGGGTTGAGACCGAAGAAGCCGTCGAGATCAATGAGCGAGTTCGGGTCACTTGCGCTGGGAGACGCGAAGCCGATGCCGCGGCGGAGGGCGGCGTAGTTGTCATCGCCGTAGGGCGTGACGAGGTTCAGCCCGTCCGCACCGCCGCGGAGGAAAAGGGCGACGAGCACCTTGTTCTTCGTCACCTGCTGCGGCGGCGCGGCGAGAGCGAAGGCGGGGAGGAAGGGGGCGATGCCGAGATACGTGGCAACGGCGCCGGTGGACTTGAGGAAATAGCGGCGGGTGAGGTGCATGAGGGCCTTTCAATCCAGAAGAAGTTCGCCACAGATGAACACGGATGAAACGGATCGGAAAGGATTGATCGAGTTTGTTCTCATCCGTTTCATCCGTGTCCATCTGTGGCAAAGATCTCTACCGAACATTTGCTTCGGGCAGTTGTGCAATAAACGTCGCGACCGTCTTGATCTGATTGTCGCGTTGATAGTCGTCGGGGCGGGCGGGGAGAACCGGCTGGCACTCGGCGAGCATCGCGAGCGCCTGGGTGTTGGATGATTCGCCGAGCGTGCGTCCGGTGATTCGCAGCGCGAGAATGTCCACGATTGTCTGGCGGAGATCGGACGTGATCGGTTCGGCGGACCAGCGGATGCTGCCTGGGATGCCGTCGGCGATGGCGGAGTCGGCCTTGCTCGCAAGCTTCCAGCGTTGCAGAATGGCGTTGGAGTCCATCGCTTCGCCGTCGAGTTCGGAATAGCCGTCCGGAGTCGGGCGATCAAAGAGGCCGTGGCCGCTGGAATCCAGGAAGCTGCCGATCTCGTGGGCGTTCATCCAGTTCGTGGTGCGTGCCAGACGGAACGCGTAGTCGGTCGGATGTGAGAGACGCTTCGCGCTCGCGGCGGACCAGAACGCGGGATGCTTGCTGAGGGCCAGCAGGACCTGCTTCATATCCCCGCCGCTGCGAGTGAAGACGGAGGCGAGATCATCGACCAGCCGCAGGTCGCTCGCCGTCTGCGGCACACCGACATAGTGGTTCGCCAGTTTCGTACACACAAACTGCGCCGTTGAAGGGTGCGCCGCGAGAATTTCCAGCGCCAAGAGCACCCGCTCGTGACGATCCGCCTTCGCGATTGATGCGAAGCGATATCCCATGACATCGCGGGTTTCCTTTAGCTCCGAACCAAGCACCGGCTCGTATCGGAAATCTTCCGCAAGCCCATCCTCATCTGCCGTGGCGTCCGGAAGCGCGGCCAGCGCGGTTCGTGCCGTCGTCCAGCCCGTGAAGACGTGCGCGAGGTTGGTCACATCCTGCTGCGAGTAGCCGCCGTGCACGCCGAGGGTGTGCAACTCCATGATCTCTCGCGCGTAGTTCTCGTTCAGCCGCCCGCCGTATGAGCGTTCCTGATCCAGATAGCGCAGCATCGCCGGGCTGGTCGCGCTCGCGAACAGCAGGTCATAGAAACGCGCCACGCCGAGAGCCGTGAACCGCTCGTGCTCATCCCACTTGCGGTATGGCTCATCTTTTCGCACCCATGTTGAGAAGTGATTCTCCGCCCAGAGCGTGAAGCGATTCCGCACCGGATTTCCGGTGGCGATGGATTCCTGAATCGCGCGGCGGGGAACGTCGTAGGTCGAGCGCGGGTTGTTCAGCCGAACGGCGGCGAGGTCTTGCGCCGCGGCGTCAGACCGGTCGGTCTCATCGGTCGCGTTCAATCGCGATTGCAGATATCCATCCGGCCCGAGCACCAGCACATCCGCCAGTTCGCGCGGATCTGGTCCGTACGCGAATCGGTCCAGCAGCATGAGGGCGCGGTCGTAGGTCGTGTGCTGTTCATCGCCGAGGCCGGATTGCTCGCCTTGCACATCAACGATGCGCGGCGCGGAGAGGGTAACTTTGCCGCGCAGATCGGCGACGCGAAGCGAAACCTGGTGCGGCCCGGGAGAGACGCCACGCAGCGGGAGGGGGACGATGATCCGTCCCACGCCGCCGAGCGTGCGTTTGATGTCGAACATCAGCCCCGGCCCGATCGGCTTGCCGTCAAGCAGCGGTTCCGCCCAGTCCAGCGCGTTGGCGTCGGTGACGGTCGCGACCAGCGCATCGGCGCTGCGCACCGGCTGGTTGTCGCGCGGATAGTCCAGCGTGATCGCCGGTGTCGCGGCGGTCGTGAGCGCGGTCCGCTCCACCAGCCGCACGCCCTGCACCCAGAGCGCGTTCTTCTCACCCTTGCCTGCGGCCCATTTGCCATCCGGCGGCGGAACGGAAATCACCAGCCGCTTCGGGCCTTCGACGAGTTTCAGCGGCGCGCCGTTGTCCGCCGTCATGCGGTGGGGATCGGACCACGTCGGAATGTCGCGAGCCGCCACCGGTCGCGGCGGGCATTGCTCGGAATCGGCC
>JBKJOD010000215.1:0-6897 GCA_046593245.1 Phycisphaerales bacterium | reverse complement strand
GCGATGGAGCGCGAGCACGCGGTGCGGGCGGGGATCGGGTTCGTGGGCAAGCACACGCTGGTGATCGAGCCGCGGCTGGGGAGTTATTTGTTGCTTGGTGGCGTGGCGACGACGCTGGAGATGCGGAGTGAGAGAGCAGAACACGGGCAGGACGCCCGTGGCACGGAAGGAAAGGAAAAAAAAACTTCTGGCAAAGTGTCTGAAACATGGGCTGGAAAGCCCATGCCACAAGAAGGAACATGGGCTCGTAAGCCCATGCTACGAAACAGGCACGGGCAGGATGCCCGTGCTACGGATCACTGCGGCTCATGCACGGCGTGCATCGATGCCTGCCCAACGGGTGCGATCACGCCGTACAAAGTTGATGCGACGCGGTGCGTGTCGTATCTCACGCTGGAACACCGCGGCGTGATTGGCGCATCGCTGCACATGGGTGTGGGCAATCATCTCATCGGGTGCGATATCTGCCAGGACGTCTGCCCATTCAATCGTCGGCACGAGGATGACTCCATGTCTGATGGGCGCGTCAACCCGGCGTACGCGGATGATTCCGGCGTGCGGGCGCGGCTGCCGATTCTCGACATTCTTGGGTGGACCGAAGAGGACCGATCTCGCGTGTTCGGACCTTCCGCGGGGAAGCGGGCGAGCGTGGCGATGCTGCGAAGGAACGCGATGGTGATCGCGGGGAACGCGCTCGCAGCCCGAGCGGACGAGCGATTGCTTGAGCGTGTGCGCACGATCGCTGGTGCGCAGAGTGAAGACCCCGTGGTCCGAGCGACCGCACAGCAGGTGCTCGCTCGCGTCGAATCCGCGTGAGAGTCAGAGCGTGACCACATCCCCGTACAGCGGCATCGCGCACTCCATCCCATAACGTTCCTTGAGTTTCATCAGCAGTGCATTCCGCGGCCCATTTTCGCCGTGCGTCAGGAACATGCGCGGCTTGGACTGCGCGAACGGCGCGGCCCATGCGACAAGCCCAGACTGCCCCGCGTGTGCCGAGAAGCCGCCGAGCGTGTGAATCTTGGCCCGCACCGGGACATCCTCGCGAAAGATCCGGACGCGCTGCGCCCCATCGACGAGCTTTCGCCCGAGCGTGCCCTGTCCCTGATAGCCAGCGATCACGACATGCGTGTTCGGGTTGCCGATATTGTGGTAGAGATGGTGCAGAATGCGCCCACCGGTACACATCCCGCTGGCGGCGATGATGACCATGCAGCCCTGCATGTTGTTGAGCCGCTTGGACTCGTCGATCGTGCGGGTGTAGGTCAGCCCAGGAAACTGGAGTGGGGAGAGTTTTTTCTCGAGAAGTTCTCGTGACTCCTGGTCATACACCTCTTTGTGCCGGATGTACAGATCGGTCGTGGCAACGGCCATTGGGCTGTCCACGTAGACGTTGAGCCGTTGCAACAACCCGTCGCGGAGGAACTGACCCATGTGGTAAATGAGATCCTGGGTGCGCCCGACCGCGAACGCGGGAATGAGCACCTTCGCTCCCACCGATTGGGCCTCGCGCAGCACCGCGAGAAACTCCGCCTTCGTGGATTCCAGCGGCTTGTGGTCGCGATCGCCGTAGGTGGATTCCAGTAACACCACGTCCGCTGGCACGGGAGTGATCGGGTCGCGCAGAATCGGGGAGTTCACGGGGCCGATGTCGCCCGAGAAAACGATGACCAATGTGCGAGCACCATCGTGGATGGTCATCTGCACGCTGCCCGCGCCGAGAATATGTCCGGAATCCACGAACTTAATCGTGATCCCCGGTGCGATCTCGCGTGGCTCGTTGTAGTTCTGGCTCGTCAGCAGTGGAAGTGTGCGGGCAACATCCTCGGATGTGTACAGCGGCTGCTCGGCTGGCTCGCCCGGGCCGCGCAGGCGGTTGTTGAATCGCTCGGCGTCGTTTTCTTGCAGCTTTGCCGAGTCGTTCAGAATGATGCCGGTGATCTCGGCCGTCGGCGCGGTGCAGTGAATGCGACCGTGATACCCGGCCTTCACCAAAATCGGCAGGCGTCCGCAATGGTCCAGATGGGCGTGTGTGAGAACCACGGCCTGCAGATCGCGGGCGCTGAATGGCAGCGGCCTGCGGTTGTGCTCATCTGCCTCGCGCTCTCCCTGATGCATGCCCATGTCGATGAGCACCCGAGCGCGATCGGTGGTGACCAGATAACAGGATCCTGTGACTTCGCCCGCCGCGCCGTAGAAACCAAGCTTGATCATGGACACTCCTGTTGCGCCCCGCGGCGGCAGACTGCCGGATTGGCAGCCCGAGTGTACGGTCAAAGCGCTGCGGATGCTGAACGCAGACCGATTTGCCGCGTAGGAGGTGGGCACTCTACGGTTCATCTCATCAACGCGCTCATGCATGCGTCGTAGGAAAGGCATTCGTTGGCAGGCGAGGCAGGCAATCATGAAAACGTGCAGCCGCGCGGCGGGAGCCGGGGAAGTAGCGGCGCGCCACGGCGCATGGGATTGAAGTCAGCTTTTCACGGCACACGCGCTGCGGTTCCGAAGTACACGCGTGAGGTGATCGCGTCGGTGCGCGAGCGTAACCATCGCCACGCCGGTCTTGATCCGGCCGCAGGGCTGGCGCGGGTGAGCGAGCATGAACTCGGCGCGTTCTGGATCGGCCACGCGACGGTGCTCATGCGCATCGGCGGTTTGAACGTCCTGACTGACCCTGTGTTCAGCCAACGCATCGGTATGAGCGTGGGGGGCATCACGATCGGGATGGCGCGCATCTGCCCGCCCGCGGCGGATGTGAACCATCTCCCGAAGATTGATGTGGTGATGCTCTCGCACGCGCACTTTGATCATCTGGATCGACCTTCGCTCAAGCGGCTGGCGAGCGGTCCGGCACAGGGCGCGCTGGTGGTGACAGCCCAGCACACGCGCAAGCTCATTCCGCCCGGCTTCGGCGAGGTGGTCGAGCTTCCGTGGCGACAGTCGCTGCGGCTTGGTGAGTCCGGCGTGGTGCTGCATTCCATGCAGCCCGAACACTGGGGTGCGCGGACCGCGCTGGATCGGCACCGACGTTTCAACTCGTATCTGCTGGAGAGCGCGGGCGGACGCGTGCTGTTCGCGGGGGACACGGCGCACACGCACGCATTTGATACGCTCGGACCGGTTGGTGTTGATCTGGCCGTGTTCGGCATCGGCGCGTACGACCCGTGGGAGCACGCCCATGCCACCCCGGAACAGGTCTGGAGCATGTACACGCGGCTCTCGGGTGGCGTGCCGCGCGGCGTGCTGCTGCCAATGCACCACTCCACTTTTGTGCTGGGCCGCGAGCCCATGAACGAGCCGATCGAGCGTTTGCGGGCCGTAGCGGGAGCGCACGCGGGCCGCATTGTCGCGGCAGTGCCTGGTGAGGCGTGGGTGAGTGGGCCCAAGAGCTAGAGCAGCGGCCCCAGCAACTGCGCGGAGTTATCACGCAGCACCGCGAACGAGGAGCGTGTGCGCCACTGGTCTAGGTGGATGCGATCCGACTTGGCGAGGTAGTCGGTTTGCAGAAAACGCAACACGGATGCGAAGTCGTCGTCGTAGATGAACAATGTGATCTCGAAGTTCAGGAAGAACGATCGCTGGTCCATATTCGTCGAGCCGACGAGAGCCATGTTGCGGTCCAGCGTAACGGTCTTGGCGTGCAGCAGGCCGCCTTTGTAGTGGTGAATCTCCACGCCGGCCTCGAGCATGTCCAGATAGTGCGAGCGTGCCGCGGCGGCGACGAGTGGCGAATCGGACACCTCGGGCAAGACGATGACGACCCGTACGCCCCGCGTTGCAGCAGCACACACGGCTTGCATCAAAGCGTCATCGGGCGAGAAGTATGGCGTGGTCATGATGATCTCCTCGCGGGCGGAGTAGATCATGGTGAGCAGTGCCTGATGGATTGCCTGCGGCGTCGGGCCGGGGCCGGAAGGAACGACCTGCACGATGCACTCGGCATCTTCGCCGGGCGTCAGCGGCGGAAGGAAGTCGTCCACATGCTGGATATTTTCCGTTGCGTCCAGTTGCCAGTCGCGGAGAAACGTAACTGCCAGTGCCTGTGCCGCGGGACCGACGACGCGAACCGTGGCGTCGATCCATTCGCCCGTGTTGCGACCCTTGGAGGAGCGGAAGGTGGAATCGCACAGGTTCTGGCTGCCGCAATACGCGATGGCGCCGTCAAAGATGGCGATCTTGCGATGGTTGCGCAGGTCCAGACGCGAGAAAAGGATGCGCCAGAGTTGTGTCGGCAGTGACTCAACAACGCTCACGCCACCGGCTCGCATGGATGCACAGAGCGGGCTGCGGAGGAAGCGGCTGCTGCCCGCGCCATCCACCAGAACGCGAACACGCACGCCGCGTGCGGCCGCTCGAATCAGTGCATCGCCGATCCGCCGCCCGCCCGCATCGTCGCACCAGATGTAGAAGAGCATGTGGATGTGCGATCGCGCCGCGTTGATGTCCTGCTCCAGCGCGGCAAGTGTTCCTTCGTTGTCGCGCAGGAGCGAGAGCGCATTCCCCCGCAGCGGCGGTAGCCCCGACACGGCGGTGCCGAACTCCGCGATCTGGGCAAACTCCGGTGCGACCTGCTTGCAGACCATTCCCCGTTTGGTCAGAAGCATGAGCGCTTCGGACTCAAGCCCCTTTGTGAGTTTCTCATATGCCACGGCCCGCTTGCTCCCCAGCCGCGTTTCGCCAATGAGGAAGTACACGAACAGCCCAAAGATTGGTACGAACAAAATGACCGAGAGCCACGCCAAAGACGCGGCCACGGGCCGACGGCGCATGATGATGTGCGTCGCCAGAACGATGCGCAGCGCCCAGTCGAAGATCAGGAGCCAGAGGGGATACCAGCCGGTGAGAAAGCCCATGTGTCGCGTGGTTCATCGACGTAAACCCTACAGCGACTGGAACGCCTTCATGACGCGATCCTTGGTCTTGGTGCGATCGACGATCGGCTCGGGATAGTCCAGCCGAGTGCGTGCCAGTGGCGGGAGTTCGGAGGGGTCGTGAATTGGGCCTTTTTCGCCGCCTTCGAGGCCAGCGAGTTCGGGCACCCAGCGCTGAATGTAGTCTCCATCGATATCGCACGTGCGGCTTTGGCTGAAGGTGTTGAAGATGCGGAAGTAGGGGGCCGCGTCGGTGCCGGTGCTGGCGGACCACTGCCAACCACCGTTGTTGGAACCAAGATCCCCATCAATCAGATGCCGCATGAAGAACCGCTCGCCGTGGCGCCAGTCGATGAACAAATCCTTGGTCAGGAACATCGCGACGATCATCCGCACGCGGTTGTGCATCCACCCTGTGGCCGCAAGCTGACGCATACCCGCATCAACGATCGGAAAACCCGTGCGCCCCCCACACCACGCAGCGAAGTGCTTCTCGTTCCAGTGCCACTGCAATCGCTCGGTGTCGGGCTTGAACGCGCGTCCCATGCACACACGCGGATAGCCAATCATCAGGTGACGATAGAACTCGCGCCAGGCGACTTCGCTGATCCAGTGCGTCGCACCAGAGCTGGGGCCATCCAGCAACCCCTTGTTGTGCTCCATCGCCGCGAGCACGCACTGACGAGCGGAGATGGAACCGACGGCCAGATATGGGGAGAGCGCGCTGGTTGAGTCCAGCGAGGGACGATCGCGCTCGAGTTTGTACTGTGCGATCTTTGCCACACAAAACGTTTCGAGGCGTTTCATTGCCATCTTCTCGCCCGCTGGCCAGAGTGCCGCCGCGTTGCTCACGTGCGAGGTGAACCCCTTGATGTTGTCGGGAATCGGAGATGCGGCGATCCCGGTATCCGGCTGTTTCTTTGGTTTGGGAGAGACGGTGATCCCGCCGCGCTCCTCGATGATGCGGTACAGGGCCTTCTTGAATGGCGTGAACACCGTGAAGTAGCGCCCCTCGCCGGTGCGAACCTCGCCCGGTTCGATCATGGCCTGATCTGTGAAAGCAACGGCGCGGAGGCCCGACTCGGAGCACGCCGCGGCGGCCGCCGCATCGCGCCGGACTTCGTTGAGTTCGTACTCCTTGTTCCAGTAGATGGCGTTGCAGCCGTGCTTGCGGGCGAGCGCTATCAGCAGCGCGGGAATATCGGTGAAGAGTGGCGTGGTCTGGATGAGCAGCGGGATGCCGAGCTTGCCAAGATCGGCCGAGAGTTCGCGCAGGTGGCGAAGAATGAAGTCAGCTTTGATACCCGAAACATCGTGTTCAAGCCACTGCTTCGGGCAGATGGTGAAGACCGCGATGACGGCCCCGCCCGCGGCTGCCGCATCGATCGACGCCCGGTGCAGGGCCGGATTATCCGCGATACGCAGGTCAGCGCGAAACCACATGAGGATGTTGGAGGGGCCGGGCATGACGGGTTGTATGCTTGTTGGTGTCACGACGAAGGTTCGAGGTCCCGTGGCTGATGGATTCAGCCCGGCACCGTAACCGGTAGATTACGAGCGTCGCTCAGGAGTTCAGATGCGGTGCGTGCTTCAGCGGGTATCGAGTGCGAGCGTGGTGGTGGAGGGCGTCCTGCGGGCGAACGCTCCGGATGGTGGTCTGCTCGTGCTTGCCGGGCTGGAAGACACCGACACCGCGGAGGACCTGCGCTGGATGTCCGAGAAAGTCGCCCACATCCGTATCTTTGCGGATGAGCAGGGAAAAATGAACAAGTCGGTCATTGAT
Source organism: Phycisphaerales bacterium (assembly GCA_046593245.1). Lineage (GTDB taxonomy): Bacteria > Planctomycetota > Phycisphaerae > Phycisphaerales > UBA1924 > UBA4658. The sequence continues at coordinate 243 of JBKJOD010000215.1, read as the reverse complement.
GTCGGCGGCACAATCGTGCTGGTGCCGAACTTCACGCTCGCCGGCGAAGCCGCCCGCGGCCGCCGTCCGTCTTTCGACAAAGCCATGAAGCCCGAGCGATCCGAGGGCGAGTTCGCCGCGTTTGTCGAGATGGTGCGGGCGATCCATCCGCGCGTCGAAACGGGCGTTTTCCGCGCGGACATGAAGGTGGCACTCGTGAACGATGGCCCGATCACCATCTGGCTGGATTCGCGTGCTCGATAG
>JBKJOD010000444.1:0-13272 GCA_046593245.1 Phycisphaerales bacterium | reverse complement strand
CTCGGTGCGAGTGCGGTGCGCCAGACAACGAATCCGGCGGCGAGAATCACCAGGCCGTGGATGATGCCACTGAGGATGAGCGGAAGAGTGGGGATGCGGCGGCGCGAGCGGCGGGTGGGTGTGGGCGCGGGAGCGTCGGTGAGCGCGGCGGCAAGGTTGTGCGCGGAGGACCTAGCCACGCGGCGCTCCGGAGGAAGGGCCGCCGCGGAGCGGTGAGCCACCCGGGGGAGATGCCGCCTGCGTGCGTTGGAAACGCTCGGGAACGGCGCGATATCCGGCGAGGGCGCGATCGACGGCGAGCACGCCGCAGCCGAGACACGCGAGCGCGAGGCAGCCGCCTAGAAGGGAGAGTTGCCAGCCCAGGGGCATCCAGGCCTGCGGATCCCAGGGATTGTGATTGGGAAGGAAGCCGAGCAGCGGCGCGGAAGTTTGGAGGGCGGGACCGATCTGCGTGAGCCAGATCGCACCGAGCATGACGGCCGCGCCGGAGAGCGCGGCGAGCCGCGTGAAGAAACCGATGAGCATAAGTGCTCCGCCGCCAAGTTCGGCGAGCAGAACGGCGAAGGCGAAGACTTTGGGCCAGAGGCCGCTGGCGAGCATCGCGGGCCAGAGCGCTCGCGGGGTGGTGGCGGCAGCTGTGTCCGCAGAGGGATGCGCGGCGCGGTGGATACTCAGGGCGATGCCCCACATGGCACGAACCTTCACGGGATCGGAAAAATCCGCGGCGGTGGCGAGCGATGGGCCAGAAGTGACTGGGATGGACTTGGTGGGCGCGGCGGGAGAACCTGTGGAAGATTGGGCAAGGAGAAAAAGTGTGCCGGGCGCTGGTGTCGGCGTTGAGCCCGCGCCGCCGGCGGGCGGGAGCGGCGCGGCAGGGGGTGTCGCGCTCGGAGACGCGCCGGGCGCGGGGCGTGAGATGATGTCCAGATTTGCGAGGATCGCGGCGTCGTTGCCGCTGACTTCCTTGGTGCCCATCCACTTGCCCAGCCCTGCCCAGAGGAATGTGGTTCCGAGAACCAGCCGCAGGATGAGTGGGGCGAGGCCGAGAGACGCAAAGCTGGCACGGGTTGGTGGCATGGTGACGCCTGAGTATCGGCGATGAGGGATGGTATGGAAGCAGGCAACGAGGCAGAAAGGCATCAGGGCATGAGACGGAGGGGCATTGCTAGAGTTGCAGGTACGCGGGCGTGGCGGAACTGGCAGACGCGCGGGACTTAGGATCCCGTGGCCGCAAGGCCGTGCAGGTTCGATTCCTGTCGCCCGCATTCAAGCAGAAAAGACCGGCGGCATTCGCCGCCCGGCTCGGAGAAATCAGTCGGCGGAGATGGACTTGGGGCCTTCCTTGCCGGCGACGCGCTCCATGTAGCCGTTGCCCTTCTTCTCGTACTTGGTGAAGCCCATCCGCTCGAGATTCTTGTTGCTCAGGCGGCTCTTGTCCTTGATGGGGGACCAGTTGCCCGCAATGGCTGGCGCGACGATGGCGCGCCGGCAGGGCTTGCCGGTCTCCGGCTGCTTGGTGAGCGCGGCATCCTTCATAGACTGAACGTACTCGAAGCGCTCGCCGGTGGGCTCGCCTTTCTTGTCCAGCAGCTCGTATTCGTACGTGGGCATATGGATGATGGTAAGTGCGAGGAATGATCAGGGCCGGGGGGATGTGGAACCGGGCGTGGAGTTCTTGGTGGCGGGGGCTGTGAGTGCCGGAGCGGGTGGGGCTGGTCGTGGCGCGGTGCGGCGCTCGATTTGCACGGACTTATCGCGGACGACGCGACCGGAACCCATGCCTTTGACGAGTTCCGCGGCGCGGGTGGCATCGGAGGTATCACGCCCGAGCAGGTCGGGGCGGAGGTAATCGGCGAGCAGGTCGGCTTCACTCGCGGTGATTTTGCCCGCGCTCATGCTGACAGCGTGCCAGACCATATCACGGATCTCGGCGATTCCCTCTCGCTTCACGCGGGCATCATCCTCAAAGATTGGCGCGACCGTGCGGGCGCCCAGAGCGAAGGTGGCGTAGTCGCCGGTGAAGAAGGCGCTGGGGATACCCGCGAGCGCGACAGCGGGCGTACACGCGGCGGGGTCATCCTTCGCGAGAGCGGCGAGCAGCCGCGCGGCGTCCTTGTCGCGGCCGACGATGGCGAGCGTCCACATGGCGGACTCAAAGTCGCGGGCTTTGAGTTGATCGGGCAGCGCGGCGGCCACATCCGTTGCGCCTTGCAGCGGCACTGCGGAAGTAGACGCACGCTTGCCGGGGGGGCCGAGGGTGAGGAGCGGATCACCGAACACGGCGATTTTCCACAGGTCTCCACCGTCGAGGCGGCCCGCCGCGCCCCAGGGGTAGCCGGTGACGAGTCGATTCATCGCCAGTGGCGTGGGAACAAAGGCGTTCAGATATGGCTCTTCAACCGAGCCGAGATAGGCATACGCGCCGCGCTCGATGAGGATTCCGGCAACCGTGGGCCGACTGGTGGGCGACGCGGCAGAGAACGAGTGAACAACATATGCGATCGCCGGACGACGCAGGATCGGGATGTCCGCGGGCTTGGCATCACCATCGGCGAGTGTAAAGAAATCGGCGTTGCCCTTGGTGTTGATGGCGATGAGGCCCGCGTCCACCCCCATACCGGCGTCGGCGGGAGAGATGGCCGCGGATTGGCGGATGCCGGTGGCGCGGCGGCGAAGATCGTTGATGGTTCCTCCACTGGGGGCATCGTCCACGAGGCACTTCACGCCGATCTTCTCGATCTGCGTGGCGGCGGCGGTGATGTCGAACTGGTTCCACGGCTCGGAGGAGGGATAGCCGTCAAAGAACCACCCGCGATCGGGAACGAGGAAGAGGGCGCACATGGCATCGTGCGCGGCACGCGCGGAATCACCCATGATCTGGCCGCACCATGCCCAGCGCGGGCGTTTGCTGGTGGTGTCGATGGGAGCTGGAGTGGCAGAGGGTGTGGCGCGGGTCGGGGGAGTGGGGGGTGTGCGCCCGATCCAATCGGTGATCGCAAAGAACTTGCGCTTGTCGCCATCGCCGAGGAAGACGCGGGTCGGCGTGGTCATGCAGAGCGTGACGGCCTCGATGTCGTCACCGAGTGCGTTCCAACTGCGCCCTGTCGCTTCAACGCCCTTGGTGATTTTCTCGCCAAACGCGTCCGCCACGGGTGGATAGATGAAGCCCGCGGGATCACCGGCATAGTCCAGTTCGGCCCAGATGATCGGCTGGCCGCGGCCCGCGGCGAGCGCGACGGCGGCGGTCCATGCCGGATCTTTCAGATTGCAGACAACCACCCCGGGAGGCGTGAAGCCAAGTTCGGTCCACTTCTTGTTCAGGTCTGGCGGCGTGCTCCCCCACGCGGCGGCGGCGACGGCTTCGATGCGGAGTTGGCGGAGCTGCGGGTCTTCGGGAAACGCGGCGGCATCGCCGCTGGCGGTCCAGCGCATGACCGATTTGGGATTGAACGCGCGAACGAACCGGGCGATGCGGGTGCGCGAGACCCAAGTGCCGTTGTCGATCAGCACGGGATAGCGGATCGCGCCGGTGGCGGAGGTCTGCCAGCCGGCGATCGCGCCGAGATACGAGGCCTCATTCGGGACGATGACGACGGTGGGAATGACCGTGGTCTGGCGATCCAGAAGATTCACGCGAAGGCCGAGCTTCTGGGCCGGGGGAAGCGAGGCGATGGGAACGGTGGCGGGCTTGGCGGCGGACGGGGGGTCTGCCTTGGGTGCGGCCGGGGCGGCGGGGGGTTGCGCGAGCGCGGTGGCCGCGAGGGTGAGCGCGGCAAGGGTTGGTGAAATCGCGCGGAGCCCGGTGCGTGCGGGGCGCACGGGGGGGCGAGGGTTTCTAGCATGGATGCTCATGGCGTTTCCCGGCAAAGAGGCGTTTGTTGAACAGGTACGGAGCGCACGACCGGCGGCGGGGGGGCGGAAGGTTGTCATTCCGGTCTGGGTAAGTCTACTGGACGACCAGTTGACGCCGGTGCTGGCGTATCGGCGTTTGGTGGCCACAGACCAGCGCGAGGCACCGTCGTTTCTGCTGGAATCCGTGGAAGGGGGGGAACGGCAGGGGAGACATTCGATTCTGGGGGCCCAGCCGATTGTGGAAATCGTGGCTCATGGATTGAACGTACGCACAGTGGACAAGAAGGTGCGGGGAATAGACGGGGTGGAGACGGTCGCGGTGGAGAAAGACCCGCTGGAGGTGCCGCGGCGGATAAGTGCGGGGTTGTACCTCTCCATGCCCGTCCCGGTGCGGGGTGCGACGCTGCCGAAGTGCTTTCTGGGGGGCTGGGTGGGTTTCGCGGGGTATGACACGGTTCGGTACGCGGAGCCGGAGAAGTTGAAGGCGGAGAATGGGCCGCGGGATGACCGGGGATTACCGGATTTGCACCTGGCGTTCTACGACGGGGTGGTGGTGTTTGACCATGTGGACAAGCTCGTGCATGTGGTGCATCTGGTGGAGGTGGGAGCGGAAGCGGGCGATGGGGAGATCGCGGCGGCACACGAGCGCGGGGTGGCGTGGATCGAGCGGCGCGTGGACGCGCTCAAGACGCACAGCGAGCCGATGGCATCGGGGCGTATGGCCCGCCCGGGGAACGGGAGCGCGGAGCCGCTGAAGAGCAATCTGACGCGCGAGCAGCATGCGAGAATGGTGGGGCGTGCGATGGAGTACATCCGCGCGGGAGACATCTTTCAAGTGGTGGTGGGGCAACGCTTTGAGAAGCGATCGAAGGCGGACCCGTTTGATGTGTATCGCGCGCTGCGGGCCGTGAACCCGAGCCCGTACATGGTGTACATGCAGGCGCAGGGGTGCGTGCTGGTGGCTTCGAGTCCGGAGATTTTGTGTCGGGTGAGAGGAGATCGCGCTGCACACGAACAGGGCGAGGCCGCACGGGCTCGTAAGCCCGTGCCACGCCGGATCGTGACAAATCGGCCGCTGGCAGGAACGCGGCGGCGCGGGGCGACACCCGAAGAGGATCGCACGCTGGAGCGCGAGCTGCTCGCGGACCCGAAGGAGATCGCCGAGCATGTGATGCTGGTCGATCTGGGCCGAAACGATGTGGGCAAGGTGGCGGATCCGGGGTCGATTCAGATTCCGGCGCGGATGGTGGTGGAGCGGTACAGCCACGTCATGCACATCAGCTCCACAGTGACCGGGGAGCTGCGGGAGGGGCTGGACTGCTGGGATGCGCTCCGTGCCGCGTTGCCGGTGGGAACGATCTCGGGTGCACCGAAGATTCGCGCCATGCAGATCATCGATGAGTTGGAACCGGTGCGGCGCGGGCCGTATGGGGGCGGGGTGGGATATGTCGGGCTGGATGGCGACATGGACATCGCGCTCGCGCTGCGGACGATGGTGGTTCCGACGGCTTTGCGTGGCCAGGATGGCTCGTGGATGTACCACATCCAGGCGGCGGGCGGGATCGTGGCAGACTCAAAGGCCGAGGAGGAATATCAGGAAACCGTGAACAAGGCGGCCGCGCTGGCGCGCGCGATTGAGGTGGCAGAAGCGGCGTTTGGAAAATGAGAGAGTGGGAAGTGGGCGGGGATTGTCAGGTTGAGGATGGGGTGGGCGGTCCGTAGCATCTGCGGATGTCCACGACCGAAACCAAAACCGATGTGCGGACCAAGAACGAGCTGCAGACGAAGCGGCCGTGGCTGTGGAACGTGGTGCTGCTGGATGATGAGGCGCACACCTATGAGTACGTCATCAAGATGTGCCAAGAGGTTTTCGCGCACCCGGCGGAGCGGGCGTTCAAGATCGCCAAGAGCGTGGACGGGGATGGGCGCGCGGTGCTGATAACGACGCACAAAGAGCACGCGGAACTCAAGGTGGAGCAGATCCACGGCTTCGGACGAGACAATCTGATCGCTGGGTGCGCAGGTGCGATGAGCGCGATCATCGAACCGGCGGAGTTTGGCGGTGAGGATGGTGACGCGGGCGAGGGCGCGGGCGGATCGGAGAAATCCGATGGCTCTGGGTCGGGCGAGTCGCCCGCGTGATCGAGCGCGTCGGTACGATTCAATATGACGAGCAAACCGCTGGTGGTGCAGACCGAGAATCTGGATGCGGCCGCGGCGGCGTGGCTGGCGGAACGGTGCGAGCTGGTTATGTGCTCTTCGGATGATGCGGCATTCGTCGAGTTGCTCAGGCGTGCCGATGGGCTGCTGATTCGCACCTATACGAACGTGAACGAGCAGATGCTCGCGGGCGCGCCGCGGCTGAAGGTGGTGGCCCGGGCGGGGGTTGGGCTGGACAATGTCGATATCGGCGCGTGCAGCAATCGCGGCGTAACCGTGGTCTCAACGCCGGGCGCAAACACTCGCGCGGTCGTGGAACTGGTGACGGCGTACATGCTCGATGTGCTGCGGCCACGGGTGTATCTGGATGCCGCGCCAAGCAAGGAGCAATGGAACGCGACGCGGAAAGGGATGATCGCGCCGCGACAGCTCTGCGATCTGACGCTCGGGATCATCGGGCTTGGTCGCGTCGGGTCGGGCGTGGCGCGAGTCGGCGCGGCGATGGACATGCGGGTGCGGTATCACGACATCGTTGTGATTCCAGAGGATCGTCGCTTCGGCGCTGAGCCGGCGGGGCTGGAGCAACTGCTGCGCGAATCGGATGTCATCAGTGTGCATGTCGATGGACGCGCGGAGAACCGGCATCTGATCAACGCGGATGTGCTCGGGATGTGTCGGCCGAATGTGTTGCTCATGAACACCTCGCGCGGGTTCGTGGTGGATCCGGGTGCGCTCGCGGCGTTTCTGAAGCTGCACCCGGCAGCGACGGCAGTGCTGGATGTGCATGAGCCGGAGCCGTTTGGGGCCGGGTATCCGCTGCTGGGCTTGAAGAATGCCAAGTTGACGCCGCACATCGGCGCGGCGACGGCCTCGGCGCACACGAATATGTCGTGGGTGGTGAAGGATCTGTGGCGAGTGCTCAGCGGGGAAGCGCCGGAGCATCCGGCGCGGGTGTAGGCCGCGCGATGGGCATATCGGCGTAGGCCTCAGCGAGCGAGCCCACGCGGGCATTCACGCTGCCGAGAAAGATGGTGCGGGCGCGCGGGTCCAGCCGCTTGGCATAGGCGGCGAGCGAGGATGTGAACTCGGAGGCCGCGGCGTCGGGCGAGGCGTTGAGCAGTGTCTGTTCCCAGCGCACGGGCGCGAGCGGCTCGCGTTCCGTCGCGCCCGATCCGGCAAGACGCATGGCTTCCTGAAAACAAACGAGCAGGGAACTGAAGGTCGCTTCGAAGGAGAGGCGGACGCGAATGTCGCGGGCAGCGCGGGTGCCCAGTCGTTCGGCGATGTCGGGATTGGCGATGAGCCAGAGGATCGCGGCGCAGAGGTCGGCTTCGCCATCACCGGTGACGATGCCGGTGACGTTGGGATTGATCTCATCATCGACGCCTGGCGCGCGGGCGACCAGCGTTGGCGCGCCCATCGCCATGGCTTCAAGAATGGTCTTGGGGTGGCCCTCGAAGCGAGAGGGCTGGGCGTACACATTGCAGCGGCCCATCTCGCGGAGGAGCTGCGCGTGCGGCATGCGCTCGCGGAACTCGACCGGGGCACTAAATGACGCGGCTAGCGCGATGAGGGACTCGCGTTCGGGACCATCGCCGATGACGATAAGTTTGATGGCGGGATTGGAACGGCCCGCCGCGGCGACCGCGCGGATGAGCAGATCGATGCGCTTCTCGGGAGAGAGCCGCCCCGCAAAGAGAATCGTGCCTGGTACCCGCGCGGCGAATGGGGGAATCGCACCGTCCGGCTGCACAAAGTTGGGCGCGATTCGCACGTGGGCCGCATCGAGACGATGCTGCCAGCACAAGTTGTCTGCGATCCGCCGGGTGGTGGCGACGACCACATCCGCCCCGCGGCAGAGATCGCCCTCCTTCGCGGCGGCCGCGATCGCTCGCGGGTGATTCGGCGCGGTGTCGCGAGCGACCGTCCATGACCAGTGGTATCCGGCCCGGGCGACCAAGCCGACGCGCAGCCCCTTGGAGCGCAGATGGGCCGCGGTTTGCAACGCCACCTCGCCCCCATCGTGTTGATCTATATACACAAGTGCCGATCGACAACCGGAGGTCATGAGTGCGGCCCCCACACGCCCAGGAACCGATGCCTGAAAGACTGCCGTCTCGTCGGCGTTGTCGTTCCTGATACAAGAGACCTCCCCACTCCAGGCAGGTGGCGGAACGGTGTCGGCCAGTTCTGCATCGTTGGTGCCGCCGTACGTGACGATCGCCAGCCGCCGAATCAGGGGGCAGACCGCCCGATCGACCATGCGCTCGCGCCCGAGAGTTCCCAGCTGCTTGAGCTGAGCGAGAGAGGTGTGGGAGGAGTGGATGTGGACAAAGGCATCCGCGAGAAGGGTGGATGGCGTGGTGGCGGAGTTTGAGGAATCGTCGGTCATGAAGTCCACACGAAGATTATCGGCCCGATTCCGGGGGTGCTTCATCCGGACGAGCCAATCGGCCGATATTCCCGGACGATGCGGGTACCCATTGAGGACATGCTGTTTGTGATTCGAGGCGCTGGCGAGCGCACGGAAGCGGCCTGTGAAGCGTGGGTGTGCCAGTTAGTGGCAGATGCGGGAGGGAATCCCCTCAGCCAGGTATCCGTGGTCCGGGAGCGGCCATTCTCCAACGCGGTGCGGGCGACGTTTGAACGCGGGCGGGACGGCGGACGCGCGTGGGTAGTGGGGATCGACGCGGATGTCCTGCTGCTGGCGGACGCGATTGAGCGGCTGCAAGTGATTTGTGCGTGCGCGGATGGCGGGGCGTTTGCGATCACGCCGCTGCTGATGTGCAAGTTCTATGGAGGCATCTGCTGCAAGGGCGTGCATGTGTATCCGCAGCGGTTGATGAGCCGCGCGATTGGGATGATTGAGGACTCCGGATCGGCAGGTGACTTGAAGCCGGAGAGCGCGGTGGTGAGGGCGATGGGGGCGAAGGGATTCAGTGTTCAGGGGCCGCCGGTGGTGGTGGGCGTACATGACTACGAGCAGAGCTATCGGCACATTTATCTGAAGGCCCGATTGCGGGCGCGGCGGGAGGCGAATGCTCCGGAATATGACTCGTTCCAGTTTGTGCGAGCGCTGGTAGCGGGGGACGCGGACATGCTGGTGGCATCCTGGGGCATGGAGGATGGCCGTGCAGACGCAGCGCGGGTGGATGCACCGAGTTGCTATGCGTGGGATGTGGAGTATCCGGAGTTTGAGCGGCGCATGCGAGCGCACGGGCTCGCGGAGAAGAGCTTGTGGGGTGAGGATGCGGCGGGATATGCGGAGCGGGCAATCGGGTCGCACGACTATGCGACCGATGTACGAACGCCGGAGTGGATACGCGAGCGGTTTGGATTTGCGGGGGAGCGAGCGGCGGTGCTGGCGCGGCTGGGCGTGCGCGATGGGCCGGGGCAGAAGAGAATGAATGGCTCGATTGTTCGGAAGGCATCGTGATGGCGGCTGCCGTCAGGAGAATCGTGTTTGACGTGGACGCCCAAGGCAACACTGTGGCCGACAACCCCCGCCCCGAAGGCGGTGCCGGGAAGATACACCCAGAGTTATTACGAATCGATTGAGCAAGGGAGCAAGGCGTCGGCGGCGGTGATTGTGCCCATGGTGCAGGGGATTGTCGGGGCAACGTCGGTTGTCGATGTGGGGTGCGGCACGGGCGCATGGCTGGCGGAGTTTGCGCGGAACGGTGCGGAGCGCGTGTTGGGACTGGATGGGGAGTACGTGGATCGATCGCGGCTATTGATCGCACGCGAGCGCTTTGTTGCGACGAACCTGGACAGTGACTGGAACGCGCCCGCGAGCGAGGGCATGTTTGATCTGGCGGTCTGTTTGGAAGTGGGCGAGCATGTCAAGCCGGAACGATCCGAGCGGCTGGTGGCGATGCTTGCGTCGCTCGCGCCCGTGGTCGCATTCGGCGCGGCGATTCCGTATCAGGGCGGCGAGGGGCACATCAACGAACAGTGGCCGACGTTCTGGCAGGAGTTGTTCGCGGCTCGCGCGTACGAGTTGGTCGATCCGATCCGCAAGCGGGTGTGGAGCGACCGGCGCGTGGAGCCGTGGTATCAGCAGAACTTCGTGCTGTATGCCGCGCGCGACGCGATCGCGCAGAACGAGAGGCTGCGACGCGAGCACGAGAACACGTTCCCGGGATTCCTGAGCATCGTGCATCCCCGGCTGTATGGGCCGTTGCTGGAGCGGAGCGGTGTGAAACCCGCAGGGCCGTGGATACCCGAGGGCCAACGCGGCAGCGGTGATCGAAAGAACGCGAGGAAGACACGGTGAGTGAGCGTCGCGACAAACTAGCGCTGAGCGTGATCGTGCCGCTGTATCAGTCGGTAGCGACCGTTGCGGCGACGGTGCGCTCCGCGCTGGCGGATGATGTGGATGGTGGCGTGGAGGTTGTGGTGGTGGATGATGGCTCCACCGATGGCGGGCCTCGGATAGTCGGGGAGATCATGCGGCGCGATGGGCGCGTGCGGATGGTGCATCAGAAGAACGGTGGTTTGGCGGCGGCGCGGAATACGGGGATCGCGGAGGCGCGTGGCACATGGGTGCGGTTCCTGGATGCGGATGACCTGGCAGTGGACGGTGGCGCGGGACGCCTGATTGGATTCGCGGAAGGGAAGGGATATCGCGCGGCATGTGGGGCCCAGGAACTCATCGACGAGAGCGGGGAGTTGATGGGGAGAACTCTTCCCGCGCTGGCGGGGGCGGATGGCACCATCGGGGCGGGAGAGTTCCTCGAGTCCAACAGATGTGGCGTGGGGACGGTTTTGATCCGGCGCGAGGCGCTGGGGAGCGAACGATTCGATCCCTCGCTGCGGGTGTGCGAGGATTGGGACTTCTGGGCGCGGCTGTCAGCTGGAGGCGTTCGCTTCGGAGTCATGCCCGGACCAGCGGTCAAACACTACCGCGTGCGTCGAGCGAGTTTGAGCAAGGACTTCGCGGGCATGTTGATGGTCGGACGGATCGTGATGGAGCGCGCGTTCGCGCGGGCGCGAGAGCTGCGAATCGACGGGATGGATTTCTCACCCGACCGGGAGATGAGGGCTCGGGCCCGACTGGCACTTGAATGGGCGACGATGCGTGCGGTGAGTGACGCGGAGAATCGCACGACCGAAGCAGCAGAGATGTTTCGCTTTGGGGGAGGAATCGCGTTTGACGCGAAATCAGCGGCGGGTGCGGCAAACTGGGCCGCGCTGCTCGGGCTGGGGATTCGCCCGGAGCAGCCCGGCTTGGGGCGTGATGTGTGGCTGCGTCGAACACGGGCGTGGTGGGCGACGTGCTGCGAGATGGGGTGGTTGAGTGCGCCCGACGCGGAGGCGGCGTGGAACAACCTGGGTGATCTGGCGGCCTCGCCGAGAGAAGTGGCGCGGGCGTGCGTGACGGCCGCCCGTACGGATGCGACCGACACAATCGTGATCTACGGAGCGGGCGTGAATGGGCGCGCTGTGGCACGGGCAACATTGGAGCAGGGGATGCAGCCCGTCTATCGCGATGATCGCATCGATGATGGGACACTGGACGCGGATGCGCTGGAAGGCGTGAAGACGCAGCGGATGGATGCGCCGCACGATGACAGGTGTGGCGTGGTGGTGTCCGCATTCAGTGATGATCGGATTGTGGAGCGGCTCGCGGGACGGGGCGTGCGGGCAACGCGATGGCGGAGCGTGCTGGATGCCGTGGCACGATCGCTGGGAAAGGAACTTCGATCGGATTCACTCGATCTGCGACTGGGGCGCGGGGCTCGGGGCGCCGTGATGCAGCCGATGCGTGCGGAACGAACTTCGTCGATTTGATAACGGGAAGAAAGAGGATTGCATGGCCGCTCGACTCACGGTGGTGATTCCGATGTTCAACTCACACGCGACGATCGCGGAGGCGATTCGTTCCGTGCAGCGGCAGACGTTTCAGGACTGGCGGCTCATCGTGGTGAACGACGGCTCGACGGATCAGTCGCCGCGCGTTGTTGAAGAACTCGCCGGCAGCGATGAACGCATTAACATGCTCACGCAGGAAAACCGCGGGTTGGCGGGAGCGCGGAACACGGGATTGGAGTGCGCCATCGAGTCGGGCTCGGAGTTCGTTGGCTTTCTGGATTCGGATGATTGGATGTATCCGGATGCGTACGAGCATCTGGTGCGTGCGGCAGCGGAGACGGGCGCAAGCTACGCGGGCTATGAGCTGTGCGATCAGGATGGGCGTTCGCTGGGTCGGCAGTCGCCCGTGAGCGCGCCCGTGGTGGGACTGGATGAGCAAATCGAGTGGAATCGAACGGCGACGCACGCGCACCTGTTCAGCCGAGACATGATCGGGGAGTGTCGCTTTGATGACCGTCTGAAAGTTGTCGAAGACTACGACATGTGGCTCCGACTGGCAGTTCGCGGAGAACGCTGGACCGGCGTGGACAGAATTCTCGCGGCGTATCGCCTGCGTCCGTCGAGCATGAGCAAACAGTTCACGCCAATGTGCCGCTGCTACGAGCAGGTGTTGCAGAAGGCATTCATCGAGGCGAAGGAGTTTGGGTGGGAAGAGAAGATTGATCTGAGCGAACACCGGTTCCGGCGCGTCGTCGGCCATAGTGCCTTGATGTACGCGACCATGGAAGCCCTGCTGGATCCAGCGCCGACCAAGCCACGCGGAGCGTTGCTCCTCGAGGGTTCGGCGCGCCCGGAGAGATTTACCGCGGCTCATTTGGCACAGGCGGCGAGCACCGCACTGCTGTTCGGGGCGTGCACAGCCCCCACCATCGACGGTGAGCGCGAGCGACCTTGGCTGGTTGCGCTGCGGCAGTGGTGGGTGCGCTGCGCGGATGAAGGTTGGATCGGATACCACGACGTGGAGCCCGCGATGCACGAGCTGGCACGCAAGGTTGTGCATCCCGACGACATCGTTGCGGCGATGCTGGCGGATGCGCGCACACGAGGACACGCCGCGGAGCAGGGGTTGGTGGTCGTCGGGCTGGATCGCAACTCGCGCCGGCTGGTGCGAGCGGCAGCGCGGCTGGGGTGGCGCGTGCTGGCGGTAAACATGGGAACGGATGCACGCGAGGGCGGGCTCCTAGAACCGATGGCGGGAGTGCGCGTGGTACACGAAGCTGGTCTGGGGCACTCACTGGCGGATGGGTTTGCGCACGCGTGCTGGGCAACCGGGCTGACCGGCGATGTTTCGCGCCGAGTCATTGCGGAGGCGCAGCATGCTGGTATGACTCCGCGGCTGATGCGGCTGGTGCTTTGGGATGAGTTCAGGGAACGGATCGGGCATGT
>JBKJOD010000349.1:0-9401 GCA_046593245.1 Phycisphaerales bacterium | reverse complement strand
CATCGCAGAACTGGTCGCGGGTGCAGTGGAACTTGGTGGTGTCGATGCGGGCGACGTAGAGGTGGTACGCGCTGGATGCGCCGGGGGTGGAGGTCGGCGCGATCAGGCCGGGGATCTGCGCGATGAGGGCGTCGTACTTCTTCGCGGCCGCGCGGCGGTTGTTGGTCTCGGCTTCCAGGCGATCGAGCTTGGAGAGGCCGATCGCGCCGGTGATGTCGTTCATGCGGTAGTTGTACCCGACCTGTCCGTGCAAATACTTGTCCGTTTCGCCGTGGGAGCGAAGCAGCTTGATCTGGCGGGCCAGCGCATCGTCGTTGCAGGAGATCGCGCCGCCCTCGCCGGTGCCGAGGTTCTTGGTGGCGTAGAACGAATAGGTCACGGCGTCGCCATATTGGCCGATCGGGTGGCCCTTGTACGTGCTGAGGTGGGCCTGGGCGGCGTCGTAGATGACCTTGAGGTTCTTGCTCGAGGCGAGTTTCTGCACCGCATCAATATCCACCGGGCATCCATAGAGGTGCGTCGCGGCGATGGCGGTGGTCTTGGGTGTGATCTTGCGGGCCGCGTCGGCGACGTCGATCTGCATGGTGTCGGGCAGGGCATCCACAAAGATCGGGTTTGCGCCGCGAGCGACGATCATGCTGGCGGTCGCGATGTAGCTCCACGCAGGAACCAGCACATCGTCGCCGCGATTGAAGAGCGGCTCGTACGCGAGTTGCAACGCACAGGTGCCGTTGGCGCAGGTCATCATGTGCTTCGCGCCCGTCATCGCGCCGAAGCGCTTCTCAAGCTCATCGCACTTGGTCGCGGCCCGGAGCATGCCGCTCTTGAGCACGCCGATGGCCATGTTGATGTCCTGCTCTGCGAGGGCCGTCTGCATGAAGGGGACGGCAGTCTTGCTCACCGGCGTGCCGCCGTTGATCGCGAGTTCGGGTTTGTGGGGCAGATTCGACTGGCTGGACATGGCGGGGCGGGCGAGCGACGGGGCGGCGGTCGACATGCACACATCTCCTGAGCCACATGTTTTCCGCGCGAAATGGCTGGAAAACCGGGTCTGCATCGTAGGCGAGCTTGAAGATTGGACCAATAGGAACGCGCCGTTCTTAGGGGTCGCACTGGCAGTGTGGTTCTGGTGGCAACTGGACTGAAATCCTTGGTTCATCACTGGCAGGCAAGCCGCCAGTGCCAACCTTTATGAGTCTCGGCGATTGCCTCGTGCTCACTCCCGCAAACTTGCCAGTTCCGCCTCGACCGCTTCCACGACTGCCGCCACCGGTTTCTCGCCGAACTCAAACGCCAGCCCCGCGGCCTCGAAGAGTTGCGGGAGCGGCTGGCTGCCGCCGAGGGTGAGGGCTTTGACATACGCATCAACGGCCGTCTTCTGTCCTTCTCGCTTGCTCTTGAGCCACAGCCCCAGCGCGCCGAGCTGCGCGATGCCGTACTCGATGTAGTACATCGGGTGGCTGTAGAGGTGGCCCTGCCTTTGCCACTGGCTTTCGCGGCTGGATTCCAAACCTCGCCAACTGATGGCGTGGCCGAAGCGATCATCCAGTTCGAGCCAGTGAGCATCGCGCTGCGCATGGGTGTGTTTGGGGTTGCGATACATCCAGTGCTGGAAGCCGTCGATGGTCGCGATCCACGCGAGGATGGTGATGGAATCCTCGATGTGTTCCTTGCGGGCGCGCCGGAGGTCCTCATCTTTGTCGTAGAACCCGCCGCGGACGCCCCAGTGCGGCATGGTGAGATGCTCCATGCTCATGCTCGCCACTTCGGCGAACTCGATGGGGCTGTGGCGATACTCCACCAGCGGGTCGGACTCGGCGAGCATGGAGTGGAAGGCGTGGCCAACCTCGTGGACCATGGTCATCACATCTCGATGCAGGCCCGCGGCGTTCATGAAGATGAACGGTTTTCGGCTGAGATCGCGGACGTATTGGTGGCCGCCGGGGCGCTTGCCCTTGCGCGAGTCCAGATCGAGGCAATCGGTGACGAGGGCTTTGTCCTCCTGGGTGGTCCGGCTCTCCGAGCCGGGCGTGTGGGTCGGAGAGCCAGACCCACCAAGTCGCCTGGTCATCGAACCGAGCCGCCCATCCAGTGCATCCATCACGCTCTGGGTCTTGTCCATCAGCTCGCGGCCGCCGTCGAAGGGGCGGAGCCCGGCGCGACCCCTCGCATCAACACTGAGATCCCACGGGCGCAGCTCATCCACCCCCAGCGCGGCCTTGCGCTGCGCATCCAGCCGTCGCATCAACGGGACGACGTGCTTGGCCACGGCGTTCCAGAAGGTTTCGCAGTCCCTGGGCGCATAGTCGAAACGCTGCTTCTCCTTGAAGGCGTACTCGACGTAGCTCGCGCAGCCGGCGTTCTTGGCTAGCGTATCGCGGCGCGAGATCATCTGGTCGAGCAGATCGTCGAGCGCGGGCCGGTCTTTCAATCGACGATCGGCGATGCCGCGCCACGCGCCCTCGCGCACGGCGCGATCCGGACGCTGGAGATATTGCGTCATCTGCGGCAACGTGCGCTCCTGACCATCGAACACGACCGTTTGCGCGCCGGTGATCTTGCCATAGTCCTGGCTCAGCTTCGCCAGCTCAGTCTGGATCGGGACGTTCTCTTCGCGGAACAGCTCGACGCTGGCTTTCTTGCTGCGCTCCAGCACTTCGTAGCGTGCTTTGGAAAGCGGGAACCTTGCGTGCAGATCGACCTGCTTGCGGTCCAGCTCGAACGCGGCGACCTCCAGCTTGGGGCCAACCTCTTCAAGATAGCGGATGTACGCCGCGGATATGGCGTCGTCTTCGGTGTTGCAACTGGTGGCGATGTACAGCTCGGCGGTGGCTTCCGAGCACGCGGCCTGCAGATCGCTGCGATCGATGATCCACCGCTCCAAATCGGGCGAGCTGGCAACGGGACGGGCTTTGAGCTGCTCCACCAGCGGCTGGATGTGCGTCCAAGAGGCACCGTCAAACCCTGCGGGCAGGAACGAGGAAGTGATTGTCATACATTGCCACTGTAGACCAAATGCAGAGGCTGCCCATGCGATTGGCCTTGAAACAAGCGTTCGCGGAGCGGATGGTGGTGTGCTGGCGCGATCTCGGGCAGAAATACAACAGGCCCCGCCGCGGAGCGGGGCCTGTGTTGTGTGGACGTGTGCGAGGCGAAACGATTGAAGGGATCAGGGCTTGAGGGCCAGCTTCTTGATCAACTCTTCCTGCTCCCGGAACCAGTCCTCGGGGAGGCCGAGGAACATGGGGAAGTTCGGGTTCAGGGCGAGTTTCTGCCGGAGCTCGGCCAGAAGACGCTTGGCGATGCCCAACTGGATGCCGCGACGCTCCTTGTCGGGGGCTTGGTTGGCAACGCCCATGGCCGTCTGATACTTCTCGAGAAGCTCGTTGAAGCGCTTGTACGCGGAGTCGTTGTCGCGGAGAGATTTGTCGATCATGTCCGTGGCGTCCTGCGCGACCCACTCGATCTCCTGCAGGCCCATCTTCTTGACAAGCTCATCGCGATTGGCGGCGATGCCCTTGGCGAACTTGAACTTCACGGCATCGTTTGCGTTGATGGTGAAAACTTCCTTGGCGCGGTTGAGCAGGTACTGGCCGTTCTCATCCTGGCGCCAGTGGACCTCGCCGTTCTCATCGATGTCAACGCTCAGGGGCTCCTGAATCTGCATGGCTCGCATGATGCGAGGGTCCTTCTTGCCCCACGCGGAGGCCTTTTCCATGCGGAGGAGCACTTCCTCGAGCTTGAACCCGGTGCTCGCCTTCATGTTTCCCATGTTGAACTCGGTGCACGCGCCCATGTTGCCCTGCGGGAGGAAGTAGTACTCCTCGATGGTCCAGGGACTCATCGCGGCGGCGGAGATCGCCGACTCGATCCATGCGACGGTGCGAAACTTGGGCTTGTAGGACTGCTCGAAGAGGTCCTGGAAGCGGGGCATCTCCAGTGACAGGCCGCCACCGGAGTTTACGCGGAGGATGACAACATCTACCTTGGCTTTTTCCAGAAGTGGGACGACGTTCTTAAAGGCGGCGACGGAGATTTCGCGTCCGACCATGTTCTCAACGGAACCCTGCCAATCACTGGGGGGGCCGAAGTTCAGCACACAGACGCGGGTTGCGCCCGTGTGTTTGACACCGTCGGCCTTGGCGTCGGGCTTCTTGGCGTCCTCTT
This sequence comes from Phycisphaerales bacterium, assembly GCA_046593245.1. Lineage (GTDB taxonomy): Bacteria > Planctomycetota > Phycisphaerae > Phycisphaerales > UBA1924 > UBA4658. The sequence goes on along the minus strand of JBKJOD010000349.1, from coordinate 5,234 downwards.
CCTTCTTGATGTTCTCGTCGGTCTTGGGCGCGGGGTCGTCGCGCTCCACCTTGGCGATGTCCGCCTCGGCGAAGAGCTGCTCGGAATCGACGGTGCCGACCTTCACCTTGAAGTAGATGAAGCCCTTGCCCTCACGGACAACCTTGCCTTCCAGGACGCGACCGTCCTTGAGATGGAGCTTGTCGGCGCGGGCAATGCCCGCGGCCAGCATGGATGCGCCGGCGAAAACGATCGCCAGTGCGAGGGACTTGAGAAGTTTGCTGGTGCGGAACATGGGCTTGCGTCTCCTGGTGGTCGCGCGGGTGGCTCCCGGGCGGCGATGTGTGACGATGTGTTGCTTGGATGACCCAAATGCGAGTTCGGTTACGGGCGGCGGTCCATGCGCTGTTCCGTGTCGATCTGGTCGATGATGAGATTGAGCTGCGTGATAAAATCGTCCGGGGCCCCGAACCGCCGGGGGTTGATGGACTCTGCGTAGATCTTAATGATGCCCTGCATCTCACGCAGAAGTGACTTTCGCTGCCCACGGGCGGCGGTGCGTTGCTCGTATTGGCCGGGCGCCTTCACCGCCACATCCTGATACTTGCGATACAGGCGCTCAAGGTCTTTCTCGGCCTTGGAGACGTCCTTGCTCCACTCCTTGAACGTCTGGTCTGTCTTGGTCTTCACGATTGCGTAGTTACGCGTGATGCTGAGCTTGCTCATGAGCTCATCGACTGTGTCGGCGGTGCCCTTGCTCAGGCCGATTTCAAAGGCCGTTCTGGCATCCAGAGTGAGATAGTCGTTGCCCTTGAGCCGGACCATGTCCTGCATGGAGTCCCTGTGCTCGTCGTTGGTTGAGCCGTCGTCTTTCAGGATGAACCAGCTCGGGTCACTGGGGAGCTGGTTCTCCAGCCATTCCACCTGACCGCCGACGATGCGATAGGACAGGAAGTAGTCGCCGCGGCTCATGGCCCGCATGATCCGACCGTCATGCCCGCCTTTTTCCGCGAGGCCGATGGATCGTCCGAGCCGGAGCGAGATCTGCTTCTCCGCGACCACGTCGTCCGCCTGGCCCTTGAAGAGAAGATCCAGACCGCCGATACCGCCGTGGTGGCCGTCGGACGTGAAATAGATTTCGGGAAAGACGAAGGGAAGGAACGCGGCGGGCCCGAGCGCCTTTTTGATCCAAGCGATCTGCCGCGGCTTGACCTTGAACGCCGGGTCCGAGGCGATGCGATCGGTGATCAGCGTGTCCAGTTCGCGAGCCGTTTCCAGGAGGTTATAGCTCTGGCGACCGATCTGGCCATAGTCCGGGGTTTCCTGGCCGTACAGCCCGAATGTGTGATCGAAGCGGAACAGCAGGATGTCCGGTTGCGCCCGGGCGATGTTGTCCATGATCGCCTTCACAGGCGTACGCGAGACGTCGCGGCCGAACTCGCGCTCCATGCTCACGACGTAGACCTTCAGCGTGCCGGGCTCGATCACCTTGCCGTTGATATCAACGACCTTTCCATCCTCCGGGACCGAAGTGACCATCGTCGCGTCGGGAGTTTCATTCTGCTTCTTCTCGTCCTGCTTGTCATCCTTGGCCGCGGGCGCGAACTCGTTTCGCTTGATGTCCAGGATGTCGGACTTGTTGTACGTCGCTTCGGAGCGGAGCGTGCCGACGATGACCAGAAACTTCACCGAAGCTTCTGTCTCTTCCAGAATCACACCCTCAACCTTGTTGCCGTTGGTGAAGATGATGGAGTCGCGTTTCTCCATCTTGGAGATGTCGGGTTTGTCAGTGGGCTTCGTCGCGGCTTTGTCCGCCGGCTGCATTGCCAGCGCGGGGGCGAAGCTCGCCACGCCACACGCGCCGATGATCGCTGCGGCGGTCAGTCCCATCGCCGATTGCCAAATGCTCTTCCGCGCCATCATGGTCATCCTTTTCCTGACGTGGGTCGGCCGGGTTCAAGCCCGGCCTTGCCCGCGAAGTGATACACGTTGATTCTCGAACAACCGCACTGTCTCGTCACTGTCTGTACGTCTTTGAGCAATCGCCTGGCTACGGCGACCAGGCAATGCGATGCTCATTCTACTTCCCGCGGCGACACAAACCCTGCCGCAATGACCCAATCCACACCCTTCCGCACGTCCGGCCTAGTTGCCCCGGATGCCGCCTGAACAGGCCGCGTGAGCCGGTCAGGGTTGGACGCCCAAACGCCGGGCCAGTTCCAAGCCCTCGTGCTTGGTTTTGATGACCCCCTCAAGTTGGGTGTCTCGAATTTCATCCAATATACCTTTGAACCACGGGCCCGGCTTCATCCCGCCTGCGATGAGGTCATCTCCGCTGACGAGCATGGGGGGATTGATGCCCACCCCATCGGTGGCGAGCAGAGCAACGTCGGACTCCACCCGGATCGCGATAGACGGATCAGACACCCGCAGAATATCCATACTTTTACCGAACGTCAATCGGGAGGCCGCGCGCTTCCGCTCTGATACCCGCATCGTCGTCCAGCGTTGGTCGATTGACCAAGTGCCGTGGAGGAGGTCGTGGAGTTCCTCGGTTTCGTCATTACTCAGGGTCAACGCCGCACGGAGGCGGGTGGTGGCTGCTGCGATCTGAGCGTCCGATAACCACTTGCTCGTCGTTCGAGCCCGCTCCCGATCCGTCATCCAGGCACCGAGTGCCGTCATCACCGAAGCAGTGGGTTGCAACCCAGCGATGAGGGACCGGGGGCTCGCAAGCGTTGGCTCATCCAGCACGGGGGCATCGAGCGTGAGCGTTTCGAGGAGTTCGGCGGCACGACCTCGTGCGGGGTGAGCGAACATGCGTCGGAGTTCTTCGCCGATGCGCTCGCGGCTGACGCCGCGCAGATCGCCCGCGCTGCGTGTGATTGCAACGGCGGTGGCCGGATCGAGTGTGAACCCCAGCCGCGCGGCGAAGCGAACGGCGCGAAGGGCGCGAAGGTGATCCTCCGCCAGGCGCCGCGCGGGATCGCCGACAGCGCGCAGCACACGCGCGTTCAGATCGTCCAAGCCGCCGACGAAATCAATAACGCGTCCGCCCGGATCGTTTCCGGCGACAAGCGGGGGATCACCGGCGGGAGCGAGCGGGTCCAGAAACAGTGCGTTGATGGTGAAGTCGCGGCGTTTGGCGTCACGCTGCGGATCGGAGAATGTGACCGAATCCGGGCGGCGAGCATCTGAATACGGCCCGTCGCTGCGAAACGTGGCGACCTCCACCGAAACCAGCACGCCGGAGGTGCGATCCGCGCCATAATCCTGCGGCCCGACATGAACCAGAACAACGCCGAAGGCCGCGCCGACTTCGGCGGTGCGCGGGAAGAGTTGGCGGACGCGCTTGGGCGGGGCATCGGTGGCGACATCAAAGTCCGTCGGGTGCTGGCCGAGCAGCCAGTCGCGCACACACCCGCCCGCGAAGTACGCGATGTGGCCGTGCTCGCGCAGGGTTCGCACGATGTGCGTTGCGGCGTGCCGGGCCAGGATGGGATCGCTCGCGCGGACCATGGCGAATGTTAACTCATTCGATCTCTCCGCGTTCTGCGGGGAAGGGAAGAGTGTGCGGCGACGCCCGGCTTTGGGCGATGGTCCGATACCCGGCACGGGAGACCCCCCGCGCGTTGCGGATTCTCGGGCGCAGCGGCGTGGAATCGGGCAAGCTGTTCCGATCGCGTGGGCGTTTGAGCTGTCAAACATGGCGCGTCATCCCCTGTTCGTGCATTGCGCCCGCGCCGGTGCCGATCCACGTTGGCCCCCCCTTTCGTGAGGAACTCACCATGGCAACGCATCTCCGCCTGCACGCGGCCCCCGCCTCAAGCTCACCCGACAACACTTCGGCGTACCACTTCCCCGCTGCGATGGCGGAGGCCCGCCGCACGCTGGTTGGGGCTGTTGTCAACATTCCCGCGATTCCTGAGTCGCCGGCCATGGCGCGGCATGCGCCGCGCGGCAGTGTGCTCGCCCGCATCGGGGGCGGCGTGGATCGAACCACCGAGACTGACCGACTGCTTCGCCAGATGGAGAGCACCCTGGATGACATGCAGACCAAGATTGATACCCTGAGCGAGGACGCCGCGATGATCTTCAAGTTCCCCGAGCCCAGCGATGATGATGGACGGCCGTGGGCCGCTTGAGTGTGTGCTCGAAGGAAGAGTTTCGACCCGGCGCGGAGCGTTCTGCTCCGCGTTTTTCTTTTTGCCCGGCGGCATCCAACGATCTCCCCCCTACCGCTCACCTCCCCCACTGCTGTACTCGTCACATCCGCCATCGGAGAACTCGAATGTCCGCACCCACCACCTCCAAACCCTACGTCCTCGGCACCGGCGATGATGAACTCTCGCGGCTGGGGTTGCAACACCGGCTGTGGTCCGACGCGGCGTGCGATGCGTGGAAACGGGCGGGTATCGGCACCGGCTCGCGCGTGCTGGATGTCGGGTGCGGGCCGGGATTCGCTTCGTTCGACCTGGCACAACTCGTCACGCCCGGCGGCTGCGTTGTCGGCGTGGATGAATCAGCACCTTTCATTGACTATCTGAACGGGCAGGCAGCGGCGCGCGGACTCTCACAACTCTCAGGGCTCGTCCACGATGTGCAGAAGCTCGCGGATGTGAAGCTCCGCGATGGCCAGTTCGACGCGGCGTACGCGCGGTGGGTGCTCTGCTTCGTCGCCGATCCTGGAGCTGTGGTCGCGGGGGTTGCTTCGCAGCTGCGCAGCGGCGGGGCGTTCGTGATCCACGATTACTTCGCGTACGCCGGGATGACGACCGCGCCGCGTTCGGCGGCACACGATGTGCTTGTGGCCGCGACGGCCGCGTCGTGGCGCACGCGTGGCGGTGATCCGGACATTGTCGGCCGCCTGCCCGCGCTCCTCATCAAGAACGGCTTCGAAATCCGCCACATGCAGGTCCATCAGCGCATGGCCCGCGGAGGCGTGCGTGAAGACGGCACCCGCGACCCGATGCTCGCCTGGCCGCTGACGTGGTGGCGGACCTTTGCACCCAAACTCGTGGCGATGGGCTCAATTAAGCAATCGCAATGCGACGAGGCGCTGGGCGAGCTGGCGAGCATCGAGCGGGACGAGACGCGATTCATCGTGTGTCCACCGGTGTATGAGGTGGTGGCGAGGAAGCGATGATCAGCCGACGCGCATGACGACAATCGTGATATCGTCGATCACGTCATCGCTCAGGTGCGCCAGCACACCGGGATGAACAAGCGGATCGACGATATCACGATTGTCGTCA
>JBKJOD010000306.1:0-2544 GCA_046593245.1 Phycisphaerales bacterium | reverse complement strand
CCCTCATCGATCAGCCGCTGCAGCTGCGTGCGGCTCATGAACGGGATGCGGATCGTGAGATACTTGTCCACCCGCTTGTCCAGATCGCGCTGCAGCACGAACACCACGCGGTTGGGGGCATCATCATCCGGACCGGCGGGCACGACCAGATCGCCCTCGGCCGCGGCCACCAGCGGCGCGGCGTCGTCACCATCGCCCGTCGCGGCGGCGGCTTGTGACTCCTGAATGCGTTTGAGCAGCGCGCCCTGATCCACCACGCCGCCTTGCTGCATCACCCTTGAAGAACGCGCGGTGTCCGCGCCGCTGCGCGATGGGTGACGGATCGAGTCGCGGCCGGAGGATCGCCCTGCGTCACGCTCGCTCATGGTTCTTCTCGGCTGTCAAGAACAACTTCTTCAAGGCGTCGCGGGCTTCGGGTCCGCCGTGGGGGCCGGTGCCGGTGCTGGCACGGGTGTTGGAGTCGGCGTGGGATTGACCGCCGGAGCATTCGCGGGCGGGGCAACGGGCGTGAGATTCAGCGAACCACCGTTGGGCAGCGTGATCGGCGTGGTGCCAGCGGGCGAAGCCGGAGTAACGGGCGTCGCCGGGCCGGGCGTGATCTGCCCACCGGGGCCGATGGTGATGGTCTGGCCATCGGCGGTCTTCGCCGTCATGCCGCCCAGGGGAGCGGTGACAGGGGCGACCGCGCCGGGCAGATCGGCCATCGCGTACAGCTTGGGGGCATCCTTCAAGGAGTCCACAGAGTCCATGCGCTTCTTGAGCATCGCCTCAAGCTTGTCCATTTTGTGACTGCCGGCCTTGGCGATGGCCTGCTGATAGAAAGACTTTGCCTTGTCAAGTTCCGCGCGATCTTCGGAGATGGACGCCAGCCCGCTCAAAGCACCGATCGCCAGCAGCGACTGCCCTTCGGTCGCGTTCGCCTGCGAAACGACGTTCTGATACAGCCGCTCCGCCTCGGCGAGTTCCTTCTTCTGCTCATCGGCGCTCAGGAAGGCCTTATCGTCGGCGAGTTTGTTAGTGTCCACCTGCGGCTGGGCGGCAGTAGGAACATTGAACTTGGCACCGATGGGCACGCCGGTGCGGGCCGCGCTCATGTGCAGGTCCGCGGCGTACAGATTCGCCTCCAGCGCGACGGTCGTGCCGGAATAGTCACGCGCTACGGCCTCCAGGTTGGTCGGGCTCGCGGAGGTTGCGGCCGCGCTGAGCTCAACGAACGCGCTGTCGTTCTTCTTGGCGGTGAACTCTTCCCACTTGTGATATCCGAAGTAGACCAGCACGAGCACGGCGAGCGCCGTGACCAGGTGCGGCCCCCACTTCTTCATCATCTCGATGAACTCGGTGTTGAGCCGGCCTTCCTCAAGCCCTGCGCCCTCACGAATCTTTGTCTGCCGTTCTTCCATCGCCATGGGGATTGCCTCGGTATGACGCCCGGATCGGGCGCGGGGAGAATGGTAGGGGCTTCCGGATCGCCGGGCGGCCCTCCTGCCGAGGACTTTCATCGGCTGGGCGGCTTAGTGAAATGCCCATGCCCGGGCGTCCGCCAGCAATCGGGGGGGAATGAGAGCATCGCGGATGGCCGCCACGAGCAGGTCCACTCCTGTGTTATTCCGCACGCTGACGACCACTGCTGCTCCGGGCGCGAGGAGGCCGGCGGCGGCGGGCGGGCCGAGATCGGAGCGAAGCGTTACTCGGAGGATGGCGGGCGCGTTGGTCGGCGGGGGAAGAAAGGTTGTCGTCGGATCGGCACAGAGCAGCAACAGGTCGGCGGATGCGGCAACCTCCATCGCGATGCCCTGGGCGGCGCGGTCCAGAGCATCCTGCTCCGGCGAGTCGGTCGCTCGCAGCGGACCGATGCCGGGGGTGTCGATGTAGTTCACGACCAAGCCCGCGAGATTGAGCGCGACGCCGACGTGGTCGCGGGTCGTGCCGGGAACATCGGCCACGATCGAGACGCTCCGACCCGCGAGCGCGTTGAGCATGCTGGACTTGCCGATGTTCGGTGGTCCGAGCGCGACGATACGCGGCGGGTCGATCAGGAAGTTCAGCCGCGCGGAGTCCTCGGGCGGCAGCACGAGCGACGGATTTCGCTCCGCGAGCGCCCAGCGGCGCGGTTGATCGAGGAGTAGATCGATCGCCAGCGGGCTCTGAGCGCGGCGGAGAGCGTCGAGCATTCTCGCTTCCAAGTTGGTCGCGGCTTCGGGAAAGCGTTGCGAAGGCGTTCGATCTTGGGTGTGCGTGAGTCCGGCGGCATTCAGCGCGGCGATCACCCGCCGCGCGATCGCCGAGCCCGCGTGCGGGAAGAGCATCGCGTGCGTCGGCGAGAGCATCGCGAGCACGATCGAGTCCACATCCGGCCACACACGCAGCCGCGCGGCTCCCAAATCCACCGGCTGGATACGCAGTCGTTCCAGTGCCGCCGCGACATCGCCGCCGATCTCCACCACGGCGATCGCGCCGGTGTGGGTGGTGGTGGAAGTTGCGAGGGCGTACCAGCAGTTCATGGTGGAAGTGTTTGTCGCACCGTGTATCCACGGGATTCGCTCG
>JBKJOD010000147.1:0-15571 GCA_046593245.1 Phycisphaerales bacterium | reverse complement strand
GGGCCAGAACCGACGCCGAGCATGATTTGTTTGCTATCAACCGGGACCATGACCATTGGAGGGGGCGCGGCCGGGATTACGGGGGCATCGGGGCGGGCGGGAGGGCGTGTTGAACCGCCCCCGAGACCACCCCCGCCGATGACGCCACCCTTGCCGCCGCCGCCGATGGGGGCTGGGGGAGGATTGGGGGCAACGGGCGGACGGTTCGGGTCCGTGGGTGCCGCGGACAGAATCTTCGCGAAGTCGGGTACGCGGATCTCAGCCATGACCGAATCACCTGGCTCGAGGGTGGCCGCGCCCCGGCGCCAGAAGCCCCACTTGAACTGGAAGACTTCCGCACGAGCGGTCGCGGAGCGGCCGGCGGCTGGGTCATCCTGAGTGGCGGCGGTGAAGAAGAGCAAGGTTTCGGGATCGACGGTGATCGGGTCCGTCCATTCGGATGCGGGGGAACGAATGATGCCGGCCTTGGCGAGCTTCTCGGCTTGGGCGGGGACCATGGCGGGGCTGTGGCCGAAGTAAGGGTTGGTCACGATGGCAACGACTTGGTAGCGGTAGGTCTTGCCGCGCTCGACGAAGACATCGTGGGCCCAGAGCTTGATGGCGGCGTTGTCGAGGACGGTGGGCTCTTGCTTGGGCTTCATGCTCGGGTCGGGCATGGTGGGCTGGGTGGTGTCGCCTTCGACAGGTGCACCGAGAGCGCGGAGCTGGTCCTTGATCTGGGTGATCTTTTCCTGCTGCTTGGTGATGGCGGTGCCGAGCTGGCGCTTGCGTGCCTCGTCGCCCGCACTGGGGCCGGAGGGTGGGGGAGGAGCACCGCCACCACCGCCACCACCGCCGCCTTTGGGGCTGCCACCAGCACCGCCGCCGCCGGAGCCGCCACCGGTTGGGGTCGTAGTTTGACCGACCTTGGCGAGTTGGTCTTGGAGCGCCTTAAGGGTGCGTTCTGCAGTCTGAAGCTCTTTGCGCTTGTTGGCAATCTGCGCGGTTTTGTCGCCTTCGACATCAACCGTGCTGGCGCGGTCGGAGGGAGAGGCCCACTTCTCGCCGAACATGGCGGTGTAGTACGGCGTGCGGCGGACGAACTCGGCGTTCTCCGTGGCGAATGTGGTGGCCGATTTGAGAGACGCGGCGTCGTTGAGTTTGTCGGCACCGTCCACGAAGAGGGCGCGGCCGGGGATCTGCTTCACGGTTTCTGTAGCGGACCAGGTGCCATCTGGCTTGCGCATCTGGCGATGGAGTTCCACGCCGATGATCTGCACACCGGAGGAGTACCACGTCGCGGGGATCGGACGGATCGGGCCGGCATCATCGGGATCGAGTGCGAGGGCTTTCTTCAGGAGCGTGCCGTCGAAGAGGGCTTCGACGGTGACGGAGGCCTTGTCAAACGGGGCGGTGGCGGGGAGAACCTTGGCCACCTCGGGCACGGCCTGCTCGGAAGGAGCGACGGTGGACATGTTGATCGCAGCCAGCGCACGGGCGGGCGCGGGGATGACCAGCTCGTTCATCGGGGCATTGGCGACTTGGTTGCCCTGGGCGCCAGCACCGATGGGCGCGGCCTTATCCAGCGGCCCTGCGAGTTGGGGGCTGGGAGAGACGGGCGCGGTGAGTCGCTTGTCAAAGTCCTTGAAACCATCGGCGACTTTGTCCATGCCCTCCGGCGGGTCTTGCGGGCGCTTCATGCTTTCGTCAACTTTGCGCGCGTTTCTGGCGACGGCCTCGTATGCCTCGGCGGGATTGACCTCTTCGTTGCCGACCTTCACCTTGGAGGGCTTGCCGAGAAACTGCATGGCGACGACGCCGAGCAGGCCAAGCGCGAAGAGTCCGGCGACGAACTTCTCGGCGTGTTGCTCGAACGGGTTGATTCCTTTGAGACGCATCGGCGTGTTCCTTGCGAGAGCGAGATCAGGGAGCTGGGGAAGACGAGTAGAGGGCGGACGAAGGGCTGCAAGATGGGATCAATCGTCGCGTGCGCCGGCACCGCCACGGGGATTGCGGCCACCTGCACCCGCGGGTGGCTTGTTGGGGTTGCCGCCGGCGGCGGGCTTGGCGCGTGGCGCGGCTGCGGCGGCCGCGGGCGGAGCTTCGGCTGCGACTTTGTCGTCCATACCAAGTGCCTGCTGAACCTTTGGAGGCATGGCCTGCTTGCGCCACTCGCGGAGCCAGATGGTTTCGAGTGTGATGGTGGCCTTGACGACGTGATCGTCGCCGTAGTCGTATCCATCGCGCAGATCGAGGAGGGGTTCGACGCGGGCGATGTCCAAGTCGATCACGGAGATGAAGTTGGTGGCGGCGAGCGCGTTGACAAACTGCGGGATTTTCTGGCTGGAGATAATGACATCGACGGTGACATTGCGGACGTCATACCAGCGGTTCTTGTGGCCGGGGCCGCTGTTGCGACCGGTGATGGAGACGCCGAAATCCAGCGGGGGTTTGTCTTCGCCCGCGTCGAAGGGCGAGGACGCGGGCTCACGCTCGGTGCCGCCGTAGATGGTGGGACGGATGGAGACGCGGATGAGTCGCTTCACGATCGAGTCGGGAATACCGCCGGTCGACTTGTCGTTGGTGAGCGCGATGGCCTTGCAGATGTCCTGGTTGATCCAGGATCGCTCCTGAAAATCCCAGCACTGGGAGGGCGAGGGGGCATCGGCGGGAACGGAGGCGGGGAGGCCCTCGAAGACGGTGGCGTCGGCGTAGACGGAGATTTCGGTGGCGCGTTTGCGAAGCGCGCTGAGTCGCAGGCCGACGAGTTCTTCGGTGAGCTTGGCCTGCTCGGGGGGCGTGAGATCACGGCCGAGCTCGGCCTTGACGCGGGCCTCTTCGGCGGACTTGCGCTCGGAGAGCAGCTTGGCGACATCGTCCGGCTTGGCGGGCTGGCCGGCCTTCATCTGCGTGAGCAGCAGGTTGTGGTACGCGATGAGGCGCTCGATGAAGGTGCGGCCGAGGTTGTCCTGCGCGACGCGATCATTCGCGGGCGGCGGAAAGAGGCCATCGATGAGCAGCTTGTGCTCGCCCTTGTTGAAGTCGATGCCCTGCTGCGAGACGCCGCCAACCTTGGCCTGCATGTCGGTGAGGATCTGGCCGTATTTTTGGATGAGCGCTTCGTTCAGGACGCTCTTCTTTTCGAGCACCTTGCCCGCGCCGTTCATATCCGGGAGCGAGTATTCAAGCTTGGCGCTGGTCTCGCTGACGGTGTCGCTTTCCTTCTTGATGCGCTCTTGTAAGGCCGCGCTGTCTTTGGCGTGCATGTCTTCGGCGAAATACCACGCCGTGGGAAGGGCGATCAGCGCGATGAGTGTGAGCACCGGGATGATCCAGTGCGCTTTGAGCCAGGGAACGAGATTTTTCATGACTTGCCCTCCTTCGCATCGGCCGGCTTCGCGGGCGCTTTGATGACGGCTTCGAAGTGGATCTTGTATGTGACGAGTGTTTTGCCGCCGGGGGCGGGTGGGGGCGGTGCGGGGAGCGGCGCGAGCTGATCAAGATTGGCATTGCCAGCACCGGAGTTGCCACCGGAACCGGCGGAGGAGCCAAAGCCGGGGTCGTCCTGACGCGGATCGGGGGGAGGGGCACCTCCGCCACCCAACACACCACCCTTGCCGCCGCCGCCGGAGGCCGGTGGTGCGCCGCCGCCATCGCCACCAGTGGGCGCGGCGGCCGGATCGTTCGGAACACCGGGCTTGGCCATGACCTCGCGCTTGGGATCAAAGCGGATGGAGCCGGGCTCGATGGAATAGGGAACAGACGCACGCTCGGCGTTGTCCTTCAACCACTTAACGATGGTGTCGGTGATGAAGGCATCCGTGGCGAGGGAGTTATCGGGAGAGACCATCGTGACTTCAAGATTCGCGAGGATGCGAGCACCGACGGGGAGATTTGGATACGCGCTGGCATCTGGCGCAGCGGCCGCGGCGGGAGGAGTGCCGGGCGCGTCAGCGGGCGCGCCTCCGGGAGCGCGGTAGTCGGTGGTGAAGGAGATAAAGCTGGGAATCTCGACCGTCTCGCCGGGCTTGGCGCCCTGTTCGGCCTTGGCGCGGGCACCGGCAAGCATGTGGCCCAGATCATCAGCGAGGAACGGGTAGACCTCGCGATTGGCGAGCAGCAAAGAAATATTGGCCGCGGCGAAGTCGGTCTTGATCTTGCTGGTCACATCATTCTGCCACATCGCCTTGAGGGTCTTGATGCGTCCGGCGACCTGCGCGATCTCGGCGGGCTTGCGGTCCTCGCTCGGAGTGGTGGCCCGCTCCATCAGCGGCTTGAAGAAGCAGACGCCAGCTCCCGCGATGCTCAGGCCCGCGGCGAGCGCGAACCACTTGGTCTTCTTCTTCCACATGCCTTCGCGCACGATGCTCACGGGCATGAGGTTGGCCATGATGCCGTGGTCAAAGCCGAGACCCTGGAGCGCGAGGCCATACGCCGTGGCAAGGTTGCCGGTGGAGGCCTCAAACTCTGCGCCGCGCGGGCCGTCGATGCTGAGCCGGGTGAACTTCTCGGGACGGATGATCTCCATCTGCAGTTGCTGACCGAGATATTTGCGCAGGCCGGGGAGATTGAAGGTGGAACCGAGCGCGATCAGTCGCGTCAGGTTCGCGTCGCGATGGCTGGACTGGTAATAGCCGATGGAACGCTGCACTTCCTGGGCGATGTCAGAGAAGACCGGGCGCATCGCCTGCAGGATGTGGCGGGCGTGCTTGGACTGCTCGGCCTGCTGCTTGAGCGTTTCCGCCTTGGAATAGCTGAGTTTGAAGGCCTGCACAAGGGCTTCGGTGAACTGGTGGCCGCCGATCTGGAAGGTGCGCACCCACACGCGGCCGGGCTCGCAGACGATCAGATCGGTCGCGGTGGTGCCGATGTCCAGGATCACGGTGCCCGGAGTCTTGTCGCCGAAGTTCTGGTCCCACGCCGTGGAGTTGTACGCGGCGACGGGACCGATGGTGACGTAGTCCGGCGTGACGCCGACCTCGTTCCACTTGGCAAGAATGTCCATCACGCGATCACGCATGACGGCGAAGATGCCCACCTCGACATCCGGGTTGTCCGGGCTGGCAAAGGTCTGGTAGTCCCACTCGACCTGATCGATCGGGAAGGGGATCTGCTGAACCGCCTCGAACTTGACGATGTCGGGAATCTTCTTGGGCTCCACCGGCGGGAGCTTCGCGAAGCGCGCGAAGGCGGAGTGGCCGGGGATCGAAATGGCGATCGGCGAGCCGCTGAGATCAAACTGGCTGACGAGCTGACCCATCGAGACGCGCAGCGTGTCGGCGGGATCGGCGTCGGGCGTGGAGAGGGCGCGCTTGTGCGGGATGACGGCGTACTCAAGCACGTTCACGTCGTCGCCGCTGCGTTCGAGCTTCATCGCCTTGATCGCGTATGCACCAAGCTCGATTCCCCAGCATGTATTTCCTGCTGCCATCGTGGAGTCCTTCTGTCGGGCCGGTCGGCGGCCGCGACGTCATGCGAGCAAAGTTGATCCGAACCGGGTGGTTCGGGGCGTGGAGAGTACGGTGTCTCGGGGCCAATTTCAGGATGGTTGTCCGAGCGGGCGGGATGCGAGGGGCAACCATCACCCGATCCCCCCACTTCGACACTACTTTGACGACTCGGCCTGAAACGTGCGTCTCCCGGCAAGACCGTGTTGTCTGCCTGTCGTTTGCGCCCCGATTCGTGCACCCGTGTGGCACGCACCATCTGTACGCCCAAGAGGGGATCAAGTTTCGTTACACGGCGCGGCGGCGGCCGGTTGTGGCCAACTTCGGGTATCGCGTGCCGCGCAGCACCCGCTGCACAAGCTCGGACACCCCGCCCCTTCGCACTGCCGCACACCCACCATGCACTTCAATGACCGCTCAGGGCCGAGTGTCTCCACCCGCGCCATCATTTTTTCGATCAACCGTGTCCATTAGAATGGAACCAGCGATTGCAAGAATACCTATCAATATCCATACATACCACAACTCCCGCTTCAATTGCACGGCGGTGAGAGAGGTCGGGAACGCCCAAATGATGAGGTGGTAGCCGAGGATCAGGAGAATCAGGCCGCATGTCAGACGGGTCGGCTCCGACAGCCGCTTCGCATCCCCAGAACTGGTGATATGCAGCGGTTCGGACTTGCGCGAGAAGCGGCGCCGCGCCAAGAGCCATAGCCCGACGAAGGAAGCGACGGAACCGGTGGCAATCAGAGGGAGCTGGCTGAAGGCGAGGGGCACGCGAGCTCCGGAGGTGCAGTGGTTCGGGTGCCACGCGAGCGTGGTTTCGGACGGAGAGCGTACGCCCTCGGTTCTGAAATGGTCAGCGCATGGCGAGAGCCGCGCTGGAGACCCAGGTCATGCCCTGCTGGTCCATGGCGGCGGTGTAGTTGAGCAGTTCGACCTCGGCGGGCTCGACGGTCATCAGCGTGGCGACGATGTTACCAACCGAGCACCAGCGCGTCGGGTTCTGCTGCCATGCCATTGAAGCAACGAGCTCGCTGGGCTGTTTCTTTACGACCATCTCGAGCATGGAGAGATCCGTCTGCACGATCTTGTTTCGGGCGGCTTCGGCTTCGGGCGTTTCGCCGGCGAGCGGCTTGGGATCGCCGAACGAGGGGCCGCAGTGCGAAAGATCGGCGGAAGAGACGATGAGCGTGCGACCACCGGCGATGGCGAGGCCCTGCTTGAGTGCCTGCACAAAGGGATCGAGCGCGAGTCCGGTGCCGTCGTAGCTCTCACCGTTGTTCGCGGCGGGATCATGCACGAGCGCGCCGAAGACCTTGGGATAGTTCCCCATGTCGTCCTTGCCGAAGACGTGCTGGATCCAAGGGATGTGCAGCTCGATGGAGTGTTCGCGCTCGTGGTCGTAGCGGTTCTGAAAGAGCTTATCTCCCAGCTTTTCCCGCAGGAAAGTCATCAGATTGTGGTCCAGCTCGCAGGTGCCAAGGGGAGATTCGTAGCCCTTGTCGCAGCCGACGACGCCGGTGCCGAGCCCGAAGTGATTGGTGCCGAGAATAACCACGCGATCGGGGCGATCGCAAACGCGCATGCGGCCGTATGTGTGCGCGTAGTTCATCCAGCCGCGCTGATAGTCCAGGTGCGGCGCGATGATCGCTTTGGGGAGTTGATCGAAGCTCGGCTTGGGCGCGGCCTTGAGTGCCTCGGCCATCCACAGATCAAACGTTTCACGCAGCTTCTTGGGGCCGAGCTCGGCCTTCTGCTCTTCCGTCGCATCTTGGCCGAGGGCCTGCATGACGAGCGCATCGGCGAACTGCGCGGTACCGCCGGGCGGGAGTATGGTGGACGAATCAAACTCCGCCTTGCTCTTGGCCAAGAGTGCCTGGAAGGTCGGACCTTCGAGCAGCCCGGCACCGTCGAGCTGGGCGATGAGGCCCTCCATGATCTCGCGGTTCAGGCCGCGTCCGGTCTGGGTGATGATCTCATCCACCGACCGAGAGCCATCCATAAGCGGTATCAGCCCCTGCACAGCGGGAGCGGTCACGACCATCTGATCAGAAATCTGGCGTGCATCCGCCAGCCCAAGCATGGTGATCGGCTTCCCTGCGGGGTCGGTCCCATTGACCGGAAACCCGCGCAAATGTCGGACCTTGGGCCGCTGCATGTGGGGGGCCGAAGCGTCGAACGGGGGGGGGGTGGGAGAGGGCTGGGTCATGGGAGGGGAATCGTAGCCATAGGGGTATGGAAGTTGAATGTGTCCAACTCGGCGATCAAAGGATGGGAGAGTTATCCGGACGTCGCGCAATAGCCCATTCCACTTTCCTTGACAAATCGTACTTTGTATGTATTATTTTACCGACATATCCTTCATGTTCGATCGAATGACCACAACCCTCGTCGAACGGGCCTTGCAACGACTCGGCGAGGTGATGGAGTTTCACTCGGATGTGGAGATTCTGCTCGTCGGTGGTGCGGCGGCGATGCTGACCAATCAACTGGTTGGCGGCCGCACGACGATCGACTGCGATGTGATGGTGTATTCGCCGGCGTCGGCGATGGGCGCGGTGGAGCGGGCAGCTGAACGTGTTGCGGCAGAACTTCAACTTGGTCCGCGATGGCTCAACAGCGATGTGCAAATGCTGATCGCGCGACTGCCGGAGGGATGGGAGCGGCGGAGAGTGCTGGTTTGTCATTCGGGCCGGATGCGAGTGTGGGCGGCGAGCCGGGTTGATCTGCTGGCGATGAAAGTGATCGCCGGACGGGCACAGGACATTGAAGATGTGCTCGGGATGAAGATGCGATCGGATGAACGCGCGTTCGTGCGCGAGCATCTGAGAACGGTGAAGGAACGTGTGCCGAACGATGAGGACGTCGCCGCTGCGATGGAGTTGCTGGAAGCACTGGAAGACCACGACCTTGAGTGAACACCTCAAAATCCTGATCTCACGATGGGCGCGCCTGGGCGCAGGTTTTTCCACCGAAATAGCCGGAGAAACGCCCGATCTGGAGCGATTGATTCTTGCCACGGCGCAACGCGCGCCGGAGATGGCACGGCTGTTCATCATGGCGGCTACGTGGCTGCACACGTACGGCGATCTGGTGGCGCGGCATCGACTGCGCCGGCTGGCGCGAGAGGAACTCGCGAAGGAGCATCATGCCTCGCTCGGGTTGCTGCTGGACATCGCGCAACGCGGCGCGCGATCGCAGCGGTTCCGAACGATTCTGCAGGACTTGCACACGGATGCGAGCCCGCGGCCTCTGTTTGATGTGGAGCGATCGAGCGATCTGCTGGCGGAGCGTTCGGAGCGGCGCGCGAGCGCGATCTCGAAACGATGGGGACGGTGGTGCGAAGAGTTTGAACTCAAGGGAGACGCGCTCCGCCCAGCGCCATGGATCATGGAGAACAATCCGACGCTTGCGTCGCGAGCGGACTTCCGTGGCGATCTTCGGGCGTCAGTGGTCGCCGCCCTGCGCCATGATTCGGATGCTGGAAGCAGCGAGTTACAACTCGCGCGGCGGGCGGGGGGCTCGCGGGCACAGATTCGGAACTCGCTGGAGTGCCTTGAAATAACAGGAAGAGTTCTGCGCGTTCGAGGGGTCCGGCCGAAACAAACCATCATCGAGCTTCGAGAGGCGGCGTGACAGTAACCACTGCGCCACGCACCATACCTGGATCGGTACTCCTATTGTCCTGAGATAATTCGGAAAGACTGGAGTTTACATGCCTGACATGTACATGAGCCGATCGCCCCAAGGCTCCTTGGCAAAGCTGTGGAACGACCGTGGCATCATTGCCATCGGATACGGAGCAAATGACGACCTTTCAGCGGCCATGACTCGCGACGAAGTCGCATCGGTTTATGCGCGAACGAACGCAAAGGGCGGAAGAAGTGCTGCGAGCGACGTTACCCAACTCACAAAATTTCGACTCGACTTGCGCGAGGGAGTAGACGTGCTTACTTACGATCCGGAAGACCGGGCCTATCTCGTAGGTACAGTTTGCGGTCCGTACGTTTACCGCCCTACAAAAGATGACACGCGCCTTCCACATACACGGCGTGTGGCCTGGAAAGGAAGCGTTGCCCGGGACGATTTGGCCGCCGACACCAAGAACACTCTTGGCTCTCTTCTCACCATTTACAAGTTGAGTGACGAAGCAGCGGCTGATATTCGCCGCGTCCTTGCCGCAGGCAAGACTACCAGCTCACGAGTGCCCGCATCGAACGAGCGTGAACAGAATGGTTCAGCATTCGCAACCATTCCTGACATCAAGGTTGTGCAGGAACAGGCACGGGTGGCCGTGACCGACCTGATACATGCGCTTGATTGGCAGCAAATGCAAGAGTTGGTCGCCGGTGTCCTGCGCGCGATGGGATACAAAACCCGAGTGAGCCCACCGGGAGCCGATCGCGGCCGGGATGTGATCGCTAGCCGCGATGGATTGGGCTTGGAGCCTCCTCGCATTGTCGCACAGGTAAAACACCGAAAAGACCAAGCATCAGCAGCAGAGATGCGAAGCTTTGTGGGAGCCCTTGATGCCGATTCTGACCGCGGATTGTTCATTTCTACCGGAGGTTTCAGCAAAGAGGCTCGATACGAATCCGACAGGTCAAAACCCCCCATCGCGTTGCTAGACCTTGACGAACTGGCAAACGTACTGGTTGAGCACTATGACACGGCAGACGTTCAGACGCGTGAACTGGTTCCACTCATAGCGGTCTATTGGCCAGCATAGATTACGATATAAAGTACGGATTTTGATTGGATCCGCACGCGATCGTGGATTCCACGCCGCTGATCGCTACACTTCCCTCCCAACTTTCCCCGGATTTATACACATGATCGACTCTCTCAAGCCCGGCCAGTCCATCCGTTGCACCGTCCTGAAGCTGCCTCGCGCGGCGGCGGACAAGAAGACGATCGAGCGGCTCATGCGCCGTGATCCGGCCGTGATGCGTGGCTTGAAGAACAGCCACCACAAGCGTCAGCGCTCGACGGTGACCTACAACCGCGGCAATCGCGACTGGGTGCAGCGTCAGAAGGTTGGCAAGATCGTCCGTCTGGTGGCCGGTGGCTCTTGGACATGCACGTTCGACCTGAGCGTGGCGCCGGACTTCAAGGCAGTCTCCAAGTTCCTGAAGGTTGAAGCGGCCTGAGCTGGTTCGGCTTTCCGCCCCCCACTGATCACCGCCATGGACGAATCAGCCATGGAACGAAACAAGAAAACGGCCGTCGCGGCGTCATCGCTTGCGGCGGTCGTTGTGTTTTCGGCGTTGCTGATCGGCACCGGGGTAGCCATCGTCTCCTGCAGTCAGCCCAACGCTGTGCCCGCAGCGAAGGGCAAACGCGCGGCGGACAAGATGTATGTGGTGCGCGGCGAGATCCGCATGTTGCCAACGCCGCAGAAGGCGACCTCGATGCTGGTCATCCGGCACGAGCCGATCGACGACTTTGAGAACCCCGACGGAACCAAGGGCATGGCAAGCATGGAGATGCCGTTCGCCGCCGCGGCGGACGTGGCCGTCGATGGATTCGTGGTGGGGAACAAAGTCGAGTTTGATTTGTCGGTGTGGTACGCGATGGACGCGAGCGGGAAGAAGATCATCGAGTCGTACCGAGTGACGCGGATGAAAAGGTTGGCGGATGAGACGAAGATCAAAGAGGGAGCAGCGGTGCCGACGCTGGGGAACTGAGGGCGGTGCCAATCAGAGCCGAGCGGCGTGAGCCGCCGGATATTGGAAGTGAATCACCAAGGCACTCGGGCCGCAGCGGCCCGAACACGGGCTGGAAAGCCTGTGCCACAAATGAAAAAAACCCAGCGCCTAGCCAAAAAGCCAAGCGCCGGGTCTCGTGGGGGTCTGAAGGAAGCCGAGTCGTTCGTGGGGTCTCGGCCGATGTGATTCGGGTCAGATCGTGGACGAGGAACTATTCGGCGCGTGCGAAAGTACGGTTCCAAGCGTCACGCAAAATCATGATTTTCACGCCATATTGGGCTTGTTTTCATCCGCAGGGGCGGTTTCATCCAGCGGAGGCGGTTTCATCCGCGACCTTGGCTGGTGATGCCAAGCCGATCTTCCTGGCCGCCTGCTGGAGATCAGACCAGACCTTGGCGCGGTTCTCCTTCGTGTACGCACGAAGCAAGAAAGCGGGGTGATAGGTCGGCATGACGGGGACGGGCGTGGATACGGCTGGGGCGAGGATGCCGGGCGGGGGGAAGGAACTCCACTTGCCGCGGAGGTTGCCCATCGAGTCCGTGCTATTGAGCACAACGCGTGTGGCGGGGAGGCCGAGCGTCACAATGGCCTCGGGCTGAACCGCACCGATCTGCTCGAACAAATATGGAGCGCAGCGGGCGCACTCCTCGAGCGTGGGCGTGGCGTTGTTGGGCGGGCGGGTCTTAAGGACGTTGGCGATGTAGACGTTCTCGCGCTTCAGCCCAAGTGCCTCGATCATTTTATTGAGAAGCTGACCGGAGCGACCGACGAAGGGGCGGCCGCAGGCGTCTTCGTCCGCGCCGGGGGCCTCGCCGATAAACATGAGCTTGGCGCGCGGGTCGCCCTCGCCGAAGACGATGGAGTGATGGTCGGTGACGAAGTGCTTGTGGGGGGCGTCGCGCTCGTAGCGGGCTCGGATGTCGTCGAGCTGCTTCAAGGCGATAAGCCGGGGCTTGTCGGTGTAGACGATCTCGACTTTGGGCTCAATAAGCACGGACGCGGCGGGCTGTGGGGCCGCCGGTTCGGGCTGGCGTTCGGCGCGTGTTGAAGGGCGGGGGGCAACGGGCATGGGACGAGCCGCGGGGGCAACGGGGCGCGCGAAGGGCGCATCCGGAAGCGGCGCGGCGACGGTCGGCTGGCGGGCTGCTGACTCGCGCTGCGATATGCCGCCGGTGACGGGGATGAAGTCAACGCCCGCGAGCTTCATGGCGCGGGCGTGCTGGCGGACGAGTCGGCTCAGACGTTGGGGGTCGATCACGTCGGTCATATCGATCGTGCTCGTCAGGGCTTGCCGGCGGGTGGAGTGGCTGGGGTGGTAGACGGCGGGGTTGTCCCGGCTGGCGGCGGAGTGGTCGCCGGAGCAATTGGGGCAGGAGCGACGGGCTTTTCCGCGGGCTTGTCGGTGGGCGTGGCCACCGGGTGCGGGTCGCGCTCGGAAGCAGGCGTTTGGCGGGTAGTGCCGGGCGCGGACTTCATGGCTGGGGAGCGGTCCATGAGGAACGGAGCAATAAACACGCCGATCGCAAGGCCGACAATGGTGCCCACGACCAGGCCGGGGAGAAACGCCTTGACGAAGTTGCTGGAACCTTCGGATTGCTCGGCCATGAGAACCTCCGCGATCGAGACCCACCAGAACTCCCCGACCCGTGCTATCGGCTCCTGCCGCTGGCGACATCATACAGGGCCCGCCCGTGGGCGGTCGGGACAGGCGAACGATCTTTACAATGAGCTATCCGCGGCGCATGTGACGGACCCACCGGGCATAGTCCAGAACAGAGCGGATGGTTTCGCGGCGAGTGGCGGGCATGCCGCGGCCAAAGGCGGTGTTCATCCGCCAAGACCAGTACGGGCCACGGAAGTTGAAACGGGTGATGATGCCCAGTCGGAGAAGCTCGTAGAGGGCACCGGGGATGGTGAGAAGGGATCGCATCAGTGAATCAGGCGTTCTTGCGCTGGGCCTCGCCGGCGTAGATATCGCGATACCACTGCACGGTGGAAGCCAGGCCGTCGGTCATGGGGACGATGGGCTGATAGCCGAGCAGCTCGCGGGCGCGGGAAAGATCCGCGAGGGAGTGGCGGACATCGCCGGCGCGTGCGGGTTGGAAGACGGGCTTGACGTGCGGCACGCCCAGATGCTCGGCCATCTGGCGGGCGAGTTGGACGAGTTCGGTGCGCTCACCGGCACCGATGTTGGCGACCTCACCGGAGAAGTGGCGATCGCTGGCGGCACCGAGCAGATTGGCGAGCACGGCGTTGGCGACGTAGGTGAAGTCGCGGGATTGCAGGCCGTCGCCGTAGATGATCGGGGACTGCGCGGCCATGAGCTTGCTGGCAAAGACGGGGATGACGCCGGAGTACGGGGAGTCCGCGGGTTGGCGCGGGCCGAAGATGTTGAAGTAGCGGAGCGAGAGCGTGCTGATCGCGTATGAGCGTGCCCAGGAGAGCATGATGTGCTCACCGGCGAGCTTGCTGGCGGCGTATGGAGAGACGGGTTCGGGGACGTCGGTCTCGATCTTGGGGAGGCGCTCGCTTGCGCCGTAGGCGGAACTGGAGGCGGAGTAGATGATGCGTTTCACGCCGGTGCGTCGCGCGATCTCAGCAACGCGCAAGGTGCCGACGGCATTCACGGCGTAGGTGCGCTCGGGCTCGGCGATGGAGCGTGGAACGCTTGAGAGCGCGGCGAGGTGGAAGACGGTGTCGGCGCGATCGAAGGCATCCAGCAACGCGGCGTCATCCAGGATGGAGCCGTGGACGAAGCGAACGCGCTCGGGCTCGATATCAATCAGCGAGCCAAGGTGGTCGGGGGTGGAGTTGGAGAGATCATCCACGACGCTGATGGTCGCGCCGAGGGAGAGCAGAGCATCGACGAGGTGGCCGCCGATGAAGCCCGCACCGCCGGTGACGCAGACAGAGCGGCCCTCAAAGCGAGGGCGGAGGCGAGAGACCCAGTCTTGAGGAAGTCTTAGCACTGGGGGAGAGGATATCGGATCCGTGCCCGCGAGGGAAGTGGCAAGTTGTGGCCCGGAGAGGCCGGGAAAAAAACCGGGAGCGGCACGAACGAGGTGGTTCGGCCGCTCCCGGTTGAGGTGCGAAACAAGTTGTGCCGCCGGGTGGAATGGCCCGGTCGGGACTTTAGGGATTGCAGCCCGCGAACCAGTTGGTGAGGAAGTCGAAGATGTTCTGCACGCTGAGCGGAGCTACGTCCCCGTTGCCGCCAATCTTCGCATAGGGCGAGCCAGCGAACCAGTCGGTTAGGAAGTTGAAGATATCCGTGACGGTGACCCCGCCAACCTTGTTGTAGTCGGCATGGCAGCAGGGCGTGTTGGAGATGACGGTCGCGCCGCAGGTGCTGCCCGTGGTCGAGAAGAACGCGCCAGCGGTGCCGCTGGCGACGGTGCAGTTTGCCTGCGAGACGGTGGCGTTGCAGGTACCGCCGCGGCAGCAGACGCCGCCGCCTCCGACTTCGATGACGCCGTAGATGGTGCTACCGGCCGCGCCGGAGATGTTGATGTCGTTCCAGAAACCTGTTCCGGAGAACATCATGCCGTAGTGCTCCTGACCGGGGATGGCGGCGCCGGGGCCGTTGTTGGGCTCGCCATTGGCCCAGTTGACAAAGCCGCCGAAGGGCGCGGCGTTGGTCCAAGTCCACGGACGGGTGTCCGCGGCAGGGGTGGCGGGGATGACGGTGGAGAGCGTCGGATCCCAGAGGCCGATGAAGGCGTCGTGGTTGAAGCCGTCGAAGGGGATGACGTTGAAGGCGATGAAGTTGTTTTCTGCGGCGTCTTCGATCTGCGCGAGGTGGCCTCCGAACTGGCTGACGGCGTAGTCCTCGCCCTGCTGCCAGTTGAAGCCATTGGTGAGCAGGTAGTAGGTGTGGCCGTTGTCGGGGTTAACAAGCGGACCGTTGACGATGGGAGACTGCACACCAGCGCGGATGTTGAGCGTGACGTTGCCGGAGGAGGGGCCGGTGTTGAAGCCGATGACGAAGTTGTTGCAGAAGCTTGCGGGGCGCTCGGTGATGGCGACGTAGTACGTGCCGGCGATCAGCGTGATGCCGTCGCGGCCGTTGTAGATGACGCCGTCGGCAACGGCGGGGCGGTTGCCGCGACCGTAGCTCATCTGGCTGTAGGTGCCCGAGCCGTCATCGTCGTCGGTGTTGACGAGCGTGCCGTTGCCGTCATCGCGGTAGAGGGCCATGACGGTGTCGGTGATAGCGGAGCCCTCGGTGTCCAGATCGAGGTACTTGAGGGCGGGAACGTTGCCGTCGATGTCGGCGGTGAGAGTGAACTTGAACCACGCCGCACCGCCGGCGGTGATGGAACCGTTGCCGGCGAGTGTGGTGGGAGTAGAGGTCGCGGCGATGTTGCCCAGGTTGGTGGAAGCGGGGGTGCCGCCGCCGCCGGCAGTCATGCCCTTGTTGAAGTTAATAGTAAC
>JBKJOD010000167.1:0-6235 GCA_046593245.1 Phycisphaerales bacterium | reverse complement strand
GTGGGAGACGGCGCATCCGCTGATGGTTCACCTGCCGATCGGGGTGCTGGCGGTGGTGCCGCTGTTTGCGGTGTGGGCGATGGTTGCGGGGGGGAACCGGCGCACATTGGGTTGGGTGGTGATGCTTCTGATGCTGATCGGTACCACCGGGACGGTGATCGCGGCCAAGACCGGGGAGTACGCGATGGGTGTGGCCGAGGCGGGCGCGGCGGGGGGTTTCATGGACCAGCACGCGGACATGGGTGAGCTCGCGCGGAACTGGTTTTTGGGAGTGGCCGCGGGATATGGATTGATCACGATACTGTCAACGATCCTAAAGGATCGGATCAACCGCCCGCTGTGGATTGGGGCGCACGCGCTGTGGCTGGCGGCGTTCGCTGCGGCGTTCCTGGTGCTGGCGAACGCTGGGCACATGGGCGGGCGGCTGGTACACGAGTTTGGGGTGCGCTCGCCGATGCGGGAGAAGTGAGGGGAGCGAGTGCTTGCGTATTCCGCCGGGGACCAGCGGGGCACCCAGTCCAAAAACAACGAAGGGCTACTTCGCGTGCTGGCCTTGGGCGGCGGCGCCGGCGGTCTCGGAGATTTCGCCATCGTCCATCACGAAGAGCGAGACGAGCCAGTCTTTGACGAGATACGGATCAACGCGGAGGATGCCTGTGAGGGTGCCGGTGGTGCGGAGGCGCGAATCGCCCTTGGCGGCGGTCTTGAGCTTCACCTCGATCGCGTCGTACGGCGTGGGCGGGACGCCGATGCAGCAGCCATCCCACTGGTTGAGCATCATGAGCATCTCGTCCGCGCTCGCCGCCATGAGCGGGAAAGCGATGTAGCCGCTGATTCGGACCCACTTGCCGTCAAGCATCTTGACGCGCTCGGGAATCTGCTTGCGGCCCAGGCGCGGTTGATAGGTGTCCTGCGCGGAGACGAGTTGCTCCCACGTCACGCGATATGGGTCATCTTTGGTGCCCTTGCCCTTCATAATGAACTTGTCGTCCACCAACACCGTGCCATCGGGCTGGGGCTCGAGTTTGATTTTGCTTGAGGTTGTCGTGATGGTGGCGGGCGCGGGCGAGACGTTGACTGGGAGTGAAGGGGCGGTGGTTTCGGCGGACTTGGTGGTACCATCGCCGACGAGATTGGCCATGCCACTGGCGATGTCGGAGGTGGTGTCGGTGGACGCTGGAGCTGCGGGCGACTTGGCCGCGGGCTGGACAGGTTTCACTTCGGGCGTTGGCGTTGCGACCGCTGCATTGGGCGTTTCTACCTTTGGTACGGTGGTGGAGTGTGCGGGCGCAACGGGTAGCGGCGTATTTGCGTTCGTTGGTTCTGGCACGGCGATTGGCGGAGGAGTTTGCGGCGAAGGGCGCACTTTGGTGGATGGAACCGGAGCGGAGGCCGGATCGGGTTGGTCGGAGGAGGCCGGGGGTGCGGGAGCGGGGTCAAGCTTGGGCGGTACGGTGCGGATGGGTGTGGGCTGCGGTGCGGCAGGAGCAGAGGATTGCGATACGCTGGGGAGGGGCGTTTGAGGGGGCGTTGGTGCGGGCGCGGCCGCGATTGGAGCAGACTTCGCGACAGCGGCTTGGGTGATGATCGGAGCGGGCTCGGACGTGACGGGATTCAGCGGCGGCGCGGTAGTCGGTTCGGTGGGAGCTGGCGATGGCGCGATCACGATCGGCGCGGCTTTGTCGCGGCGCAAGTAGAACGCGCCCGCGGCGGCGGCGGTGAGGAGGAGAACTGCGATCCAGAAGAAGCGCATGGGGGCTCCGATGTGCGATCGGGGAATCACGGGCGGGACGCCCGTGCCACAGTTTTACCCGATCGGTTTCAGATTGTTCGCCACCGGGGTGCGATAGGCGAGAATCGCGGGGATGACCCCCGCCAGAGCGGCCAGAAAGACGGTTCCGAGCAGGACGAGGAGCGTCAGATCGAGCGTGAACGCCGGCTGGACGACCAGGCCGAGGCGATCTTTGAGAATGCCCGCGACCAGCCAGCAACCGGCGATGGAGAGGGCCAAGCCCGCGACTGCCCCGATCGCGCCGATCACGGCGGACTCGGTGATGACCAGGCCGAAGATGCGAATCTGCGGGCAGCCGAGGACGCGGAGGACGGCGATCTGGCGGCGACGCTCGGACATGGAGTTGTAAAGCGAGAGCAGGATGCCGATGCCGCTGGAGACCATGACGACCACGGCCATGGCGACGAAAATCTGATCGACGCTGCCGACGATGACGAAGAGTTTGTTGATTTCAGTGACGGGCGAGGCAATGGTGAGCGGCGGGTTGTAGGAAGGATCGCGAACCAGCGCAGCGGCAGTAGGGCCGATCGAAGAGGAGACATCCGAGCCGCGACGGGTTGGGAGGCGAAGGTAAATGTCGGTAATCTTGCGATCGACGGGGGTGATGTCCGCGAGGGTCATCGGGGCTTCGTGTGCGTGGTCATGGTCATGATCGTGGTGATCGTGGTCTGCGTGATCGTGGTCGTCGTGCTTGTCATCGGGTTTGTTTGCTGCGGCTTCTTCGCGCTCGCGGCGGTCGAACGCGTGAATGAGCCAGGTGGAATCGAGATTGGTGAATACGGCGCGGTCGTGGATGGTGCCGGTGGGGGCGAGAATGCCGACGACGGTGTATTTGAACTCGTTGTGGACGTGCGGTGCCGCGCCCGGTTCGGCGCCCTCACCGGAGCGGCGCGACTGCGCGATGCCGTGTGTGAGCACGATCTGATCGTTCAGACGATGGCCGGTGGAGGACGCGACGACGGAGCCGAGGACGATCTCCATCTCCTTCTGGAACGCGCGACCCTGCGTGAACTTCCATGCGGTGTCGGGCGAGGGCGTGAACCCGGTAAAGAACTCGGGCGTGGTGGCGACGGCGGGCCAGCGGGCCTCGTATGAATCGCCGAGTTGGATGGGGATGGCGTACTCAAAGGGCGCGGACGCGGCGATTTTCTCGTATTCGCTGTAGGAAATCGGGCTCCGCGGCGCGGCGGCGTAGAAGATGCCGTTCAGGATGGAGACCAGCGGGGATTGGTCGCGGCTGACCAGTAAGTGCATGTTTCCGGAGCCCCGCTCGAAGGCCTGGCGGCCTGCATCGCGCATGGAGAGGAGCACGAGCATCAGCCCGACGGCCACGGCGACGGTGAAGCAGGTGATGACCGTTGAGAAGAGACGGGCCTTGAGGGAGCGGAGGATGATGGTGAAGTCGGACATATGGGGGAAGGGACGGAGTGAGAGAGTGACGGGGTGACGAAGCTCGGGCGTAGTGAAGTAGAGGAGAAAAGGGGTGGAGGAGTGGAGGAGGGAGAGAGGACGCCGAGCATGAGGTTTTGCGAATCCTCGGCGTCTGGTGGGCTATGCAGGAACGGGCGATGTACGAAGCGCTGTGAGTGATTCCCGGCGCGAGAAGCGTGAGGCCATTGATGGGTCGTGGCTGACGCAGAGCAGTGCGGCGTTGCGCTCGCGGCAAGTCTGCTGGATGAGTTCCATCGCGGCGAGGGCGTTCTCAGGATCGAGCGAGGCGGTGGGTTCGTCGGCGAGCACGAGGACTGGGTCGCAGGCCACGGCTCGCGCGACGGCGACGCGTTGTTGCTGACCAACCGAGAGTTCGCTGGGCTGGGCATCCAGCCGGGAGATGCCGAGATGCTTGAGGAGTTTCTCGGCTCGTGGGCGGTGCTCGCCGCGGGGAATGCTTGAAAACATCATGGCGGCCATAACGTTTTCCAACGCGGAGAAGCCATGCAGGAGGTTGAAAGTCTGGAAGATCATGCCGATGGTGCGCCCGCGGTACTGGTCGCGGGCCGCGCCGTGCAGGGCGTGCATGTGGCGACCGGCAACATTGATGCGTCCCTCGCTCGGCTCCATCAGCCCTGCGATGAGTTGCAGGAGCGTGGACTTTCCGACGCCTGAGCCGCCGGTGAGCAAGACCTGTTCGGCCGGCGCGAGCTGCAACGATGCGAGATCAACGATCCAGCTTTGGTTGTTGGTGTCGCCGGGATAGCGAAAGCGGAGATCGGTGATCTCCAGGGCAGGGGCGGAAGTGGCGGCGTCTGCGGCGGGCACGGGAGACCTCAAAGGGGGGTTGGGCTAGATGCTATCCAGTTGCAAGAAGGAAAAGAGGTGTCTTTCGTAGATTTGGAATCACGATGTCCGGCGCGGTCGGCCGCGATTTGTGCTACGGTCTGTCCGATGGATCCAGGACACAGTATTCCGGGTGCTCCCGCTTCCGGTTCGGCCAAGGCCGCGCCGCCGCTGACGCTGGACGCGGTGAGCGGGCCACCGCTGGCGTCGATCCATGCCAAGCCGGACAAGCCATTCGTGCTTGGGCGATCCGGGCAGAGCGATGTGGTTCTGGGGGATGAGAGCATCTCGCGGAAGCACTTTCAACTCTCGCCGCGGCAGGGGACGTGGTTTATTGAGGATCTGGGGAGCCGCCACGGCACGTATGTACAGTCGGCGAAACTCGGTGAAGGGCAATCACTGCCGCTCAAGAATGGGGACATGATCGGGGTGGGACCGTGGCTGCTGCGGGCGCGAATCGGCACGGCGGCCTTTGCCAGTGCGGCGGGCGGGCAGCGACTGGTCACGCTGATGGGCGCTGGATCGACGGTGAACTCCGCGCCCGGTGGTGGGGTGAGTGGAGGGCCCGCGTCCGCGGCCATGCGTGAGCGCGTGGAGCGCGTGCATGAGCGCGAGCTGGCCGCGCTGAATCAGAATCGCTTGAAGCTGCTCATTGATGTTGCGGCGGCGGTTGCGGGATCCAGCGATGAGGAAGTGCTGGCGCAGACGATTGTTCGCGCGGCGGCGGAGGGCACTGGCTTCGCACGGGTGTTTCTGCTGCGCGATGAGACGGTGTCGCATGATTCGGATGCGCCGGGCGAGCCGGGCGGCGGGGCGGACACGCTGCGGGTGATCTACGAGATCGACCCGGAGGCGGCGAATCGGAAGCCGGGAGATTCGGGCGTCACCATTGGCGCGACGTTCTCGCGCTCGCTGATTGTCGCCGCCCGCAAGGGAGAGGTGGTGCGGCTGACCAGTGATGCGCCGATGCAGGCGCAGAGCATCATGGCACTTGGGATTCAGACCGCGCTGTGCGCGCCGATCTCGATTGGTCCTGCCGTAGCCGGGTTCTTGTATCTGGATTCGCGAAGCGGGGAGAAGCAGGGCCCGCGAACGGGCGGCGTGGTCTCGGCGGCGGGGAGCGCGGGCGGCGGCGGGGTGCATTCAGACGCCGCGGCGTTCTGCTCGGCACTTGCGAAGATGTACTCGATGGCGGTGGGCAACATCGCGCGGCTGGAACTGGAGCGTCGGCAGCGCGAGCTGGTGCGCGATCTGGAGGCAGCGAGCGAGGCCCAGAAGCTCATCATGCCGCCGACGCACGGAAAGATCGGGCGCGTGAAGTATGCGATGCGGAGCAAGTCGGGGCGATACGTCGCCGGTGATCTCTTCGATGTTGTGGATATCGGCGACGGGCGGGTTGCGATTCTGCTGGGGGATGTCGCGGGCAAGGGTGTGCCCGCGGCCATTCTGATGGCAACGGCGCAGACGCACCTGCACGCGAGCTTGGCACGCGGGCAGAGCCCCTCGCAGGCGGTGCGGGCCGTCAATGAGCACATCTGCACGCACATGGCCAGCAACAAGTTCATCTCCCTCTGGGTCGGCGTGTTCGAGCCGGCACCGGAAGGCGGTGGGATGCTGACGTATGTCGACGCGGGGCACGGGTACTGGCTGCTGACGCGCGAGGGGCAACAGCCGTTTCGCACGGAAACGGCGACGGGCATTCCGCTGGGCATCGAGCCGACGTTCGAGTTCGAGCATGCGACGCTGAAGATCGCTCCCGGCCAGCGGCTGATCGTTTTCAGCGACGGCGTGGTGGAGCAGCCCTCGCCCGACGGTGATGGCGTGATGTTCGGTGTGGACGGGGCGATCCAAGCGATCGCCGGTTGCGGCTCCGAATGCGAAGATGTTGAACGCATCTTCGAGGCGGTGCTGAAGCACGCCAAGGGTCCGAACCTGGCGGACGATACAACCGTGGCGAGCGTGGTGATTGAATAGGAGGGAGTGGGGATGGGGCAGCTCGTACGGCAAACTCGCAGGTGGTCCCCGTCACACTGAGCGGGGCCGCGACGCGTTTTGGATGTGCGACGTGGCCATTTGCCAACTGCACAGAGTCTTTCTCCCGGTCCGAGCACGAAGTGTCCGCGACTGTTGCCGGCGGGAACGGGCGCCCAGTTTTTTCCGCTTGGC
>JBKJOD010000421.1:0-5251 GCA_046593245.1 Phycisphaerales bacterium | reverse complement strand
GCGGGCAAGTATCCGTTGTCGGTCGCGGTGGCGCAGCTCAAGGGTGTCTACTACCAGGACTACGGTTTGCAGATCGCGGGCACGTTGCTCTCGGTCGCGCCCGTGCTGGGTTTGTTCTTATTGCTTCAACGTGACTTTGTTTCCGGTCTGACAAGTGGCGCGGTCAAGGAATGATCCGCGCAGGAGTACGGGCATGACGTTCCCATCGGGTTTTATCTGGGGTGCCGCTTCCAGCGCGTACCAGATCGAGGGCGCAGTAAATGAGGACGGCCGCGGGCCGTCCATCTGGGACACCTTCTGCAAAAAGCCGGAGGTGATCCACCTCAACCAGAGCGGCGACACCGCCTGCGATCATTATCACAAGTATCGCGAAGATGTGGCGATGATGAAGTCGCTGGGTATCCCGGCGTATCGGCTCTCGATCGCGTGGCCGCGCGTGCTGCCGCAGGGCACGGGCAGGCCGAACGAAGCCGGTCTGGCGTTCTATGACCGGCTCATTGACACACTGCTCGAGGCAGATATCCAGCCCTGGGTCACGCTCTTCCATTGGGATATGCCCGAAGCCCTCTTGCAGCGCGGCGGTTGGCTGAAGCGCGAGAGCGCGGACTGGTTCGCCGAGTACGCCCAGCTCATGTCCAAACGTCTCTCCGATCGCGTCTCGCACTGGATGACGCTCAACGAGCCGCAGGTGTATATCGGCCTTGGCCATGCCGACGGCAAACACGCGCCGGGGCTCAAGCTCCCCTTCAAGGAGCTTCTCGTTGTCGCCCACAACACGCTGCTGGCGCACGGGCGCGGCGTGCAGGCCCTCCGGGCTGGCTCCAAGAAGAAGCTCAGCATTGGTTGGGCTCCCGTCGGCCACGTCGTCGGCGCGGCCAGCGATTCCCCCGCGGATGTCGAGGCCGCGCGAACCGCCATGTTCGCCATCACCGGCAAGCACCTGTGGAACAACACCTGGTTTGCCGATCCCGTCTGTCTGGGCCACTATCCCGCCGATGGCCTGAAACTTTTCGCCGATGATCTCCCCGCCGTGCAGGAGGGAGACATGAAGACCATCTGCCAGCCGCTGGATTTCTACGGCGTGAATGTGTACAGCGGATCGACGGTGCGTGCGGGCAAGGATGGCAAGCCCGAGGGCGTTCCGCCCCCGCCCGGCGCGCCGATTACCACCTTTCGTTGGCTCATCTATCCCGAATCCCTCTACTGGGGTCCGAAGTTCCTGCACGAACGATACCGCCTGCCGGTAGTGGTAACAGAGAACGGCATGTCCAACGTGGACTTCGTCGATCTCGACGGGCGCGTGCAGGATCCGCAGCGCATCGACTTCACGCGCCGATATCTCTTGCAGGTACAACGCGCCATCAAAGATGGCGTGCAGATCGACGGCTATTTCCACTGGTCCATCATGGACAACTTCGAGTGGGCCGAGGGCTACAAGGAACGCTTCGGCATGGTGCATGTGGACTATGTCTCGCAGAAGCGCACGCCCAAGGATTCCGCGCTCTGGTACAAGAAGGTCATCGCATCCAACGGCGGCACGCTCGCCGTCGCCGCAATCAACGATCCTCACGAAGGAAATGTGCCGCACGCGCGGCCTGTTGTTCGTCCCACCTCTGTGGCATCGCTCGTATCGGGGAATGGAGCCAAGCCATGAAACACTCATTCATTTGTTCTGTTGCCGGTATTCTCGGTTCACTCGGCGGCCTGCTCGCAGCGCAGCCCGCGGCCGTGGCGCAATCGCCGCTCATCCCCGGCTGGCGTCTGGTCTGGAGCGACGAGTTCAGCGGCACCGCGCTCAACACCGCCAAGTGGAACACCGAGAACGTCGCGTGGCCCTACAACGCTGAGTTGGAGTATTACCTGCCAGGCCAAGCCACCGTCGCCGGCAGTCTGCTCAACATCAAGGCGGAGCGCCGCACCTATGGCGGGCGCAACTACGTCTCGGCCCGCATCAACACCTCCGGCAAGTTTGATCAGCAATACGGGCGCTTCGAGGCCCGCGTCTGGGTGCCCGGCGGGCAGGGATACTGGCCCGCGTTCTGGCTGCTTCCCTCGTCGCAACTCTGGCCGCCGGAGATCGACATCATGGAGACCATCGGCAGCCGCCCGAACACTGTCTACATGACGCACCACTTCGGCACCGCGGCCGCCGTGCAGTCCAATGGCATCACCTGGGATGGCCCGAACTTCACCACCGGCTACCACCGCTTCGCCGTGGAGTGGAACCCCACCCGCGTTGATTGGTTTGTTGACGGTGTGCCGCGCTTCGCCACCACCGCCAACTTTCCGCAGGAGCCGATGTATGTCCTCCTGAATCTCGCCATCGGCGGCACACTGCCCGGCAATCCGACCGCATCAACCGTCTTTCCCAAGAGCATGCTCGTCGATTGGGTCCGCGTGTACCAACGCGACAACTCCCTGCTGAATCCCGGCTTTGAGGACACCGCCTCCGGCACGACCGCCGCAAACTGGCTTGTTTTCGGCAACGCCCAACAGGCATCCACCGGTCAGCACAGCGGAGCCAAGAGCATCCGTATCTCCGGAAACGGCGGCAGCGGCCCGTTCTACAGCGGCGTGTATCAGGATCTTCCCGCCTCACCCGGACAAGTCTGGTCCGCCACCGGATTTGCCCAGCACACCGCTGCCACGCGACTGCTGGCGGGGAACACCATGTACCTGAAAATCGAGTGGTACAACGCTGCGGGCACCCAGATTTCCTTTGTGCAGTCACCCGTGCTCACCGACACCTCGCCGCTGGACACATCCGTGTTCGGCTCCATGCAGGCCACCGCCCCCGCGGGCACCGGCAAGGCACGCCTCACGCTGGTGATGGTGCAGAACGCCGCGGGCACCAGCGCGGTGAACATGGATGATGTCACCTTCGGCTACACCTCACCCGTCGCCATCACGCCCTGCGTGGCGGATTACAACGGCCTGAGCGGCACCACCGTGGCGGATATCTTCGATTTCCTCGCCGACTGGTTCGCCGCCAATCCGCACGCGGACTTCAACGAGAGCGGCATCATCAACGTGCAGGATATTTTCGACTTCCTCAACTCCTGGTTCCAAGGGTGCCCATGAATCTGTCTCTCAACGCGCTGCGAGTGCTCTGTGTCGTTGGAATGGTGGCCGCGCCGGTCTCGGTGGTTGCTTCCGCCGAGCAATCGAATGCTGCGGCCGCGCCCACTCTTCCCACCGCCCCCGCCACCCGCTACACCGTTGTGAAAGACGATCACGGCGTCTGGTGGTTTCAGTCCCCATCCGGCGAGCGGTTCTACTCCATCGGCATGAACAACGTCACGCCCGAGCCCTATCAGCCGCGCCCTGGAACAACCTTTTACGCCCCCGTCGCCGAGCAGTTCAAGGGCGATGCGGGTGCATGGGCAACCTCCGTCACAACTCTCCTCACCACGAACGGCTTCAACACCCTCGGCGCGTGGAGTTCCGCGGCCATCCCCGCCGCTGTCCCCTCCGGCGGCAGAATGCACACCACACCCGTCCTCTACGTCGTGCAGCACGAGGGCACGCGCTGCCTCACGCCCCTTCGTGCCGACTTTGAAGAGTTCGTGCTCGGCAACGTCAAGGAAGCCATCTCCAAACTCCCCGATCGATCCTCCATCCTCGGCGTTTTTCTCGATAACGAGATGCCCTGGTACGGCAAGTCCGGCTGGGATGATCTGCCCACATATACCCTGCTCGAACAGGCGCTCGAGCAGAACGCGACCGATGTCCGCCGCATCGCCGCGATCGACTTTCTAAAAAAGCGCCACCCCGATCCCGCCGCACTCGCGCAGGCATATCACAAATCGGTCACTGATTGGAATGCCGTCACCGCCGATTGGATGCGCGGCTGCTCCGTCCCCGCCGCCATGGAAGACCGCCGCGCCTTCACGCAGATGCTCGCCGATCGCTTCTACGAGGTCACCACTGGCATCGTCCGCAAGGAACTCCCGGACACCCTCATCCTCGGCACCCGCATCCCCGGCAACGCGCCCGACTCGGTCATTCGCGCCTGCGGCCGCCACTGCGATGTCGTCTCCGTGAATCAGTATCTCTCCGAAGGCAAGGCGGATGTCAACGCCCTCACACGCTTCTGGGTGCTCGGCGGCAACAAGCCGCTGATGCACACCGAGTTCTCCTGGCGCGCCCGCCAGAACTCCAGTGCCGATCCCAACTCCCGCGGCGCAGGCACCGTGCTGGAAACCCAGGCCGAGCGCGCCGCGATGTATTCTGGACTCATCTCCGATATCGCCACCATTCCATACGTCATCGGCTCCCACTGGTTTGAGTTCGCCGATCAGTCCCCGCAGGGTCGCTTCGACGGTGAGGATTCCAACTACGGAATCGTCGACATCCACAACAAGCCCTATATCGAACTGCTTGGTGCAATGAAGACCACCAACGCCCGGGTTCACGATCTGCACGCCAAGACCAAGCGCGAAATGCCCAGCGACCTTCCTAAGCCCACCAGCGTCACCTACAACCCCGGCCAGCACCCCGAGCGTGCATCGACAATCAACCTCATCGAAGACTGGATGAACGATCCCGAAATCTGGGGCGCATCCGACGCCAAGCTCTCGTGGGCTCGCAAGGAAAAGAACCTCGTTCTCACCTACGACGCCGGCGCGCAGTACGGCGCGGGCATGAACATCTTCGCGCCCTCATCCACCAAACTCGCCAAAGGCCCGCAGCACGCCGCCGATCTGGACGGCTACTCCACCATCGTTCTAGAAGCCACCGCCCCCAAGGGCCTGCTCATCAACATCGTCCTTGCCGAAGCCGGCGCGGCCGCATCCTCTTCATCAAAGTTTGACACTTCCGCCGGTGATGACGGCGAGGGCTACGTCTCCACCATCCTCGAAGGCACCGGCGGTAAACAAACCTACCGCGTCCCCATTGCCTCACTCATGCGCCAGCAGTTTTTCGGCAACCAGCGCGGCACAATGCGCATCGACATGCAGGCCATTCGCAACCTGGGCATCCAGGTCTCCGGCGAGCCGCGCCGCGGCGAAATGATCGTTCACAGTTTTCGTCTCGACAAATAGTCGCCGCTGAAACAGTTACGGCATACGATTCTCTCGGGAGTGCGTGTGCCGCCATGATCCAAAGCGACCAAAATCAGCGTGAAAATGAGGGTTCGACATCCATCCGCGATGTCGCGCTCGCCGCCGGTGTCTCCATCGCCACGGTAAGCCGGGTGATAAACGGCTCATCAATCGTCGCCGCGCCCACGGCCGCCAAAGTCCGCGAG
>JBKJOD010000411.1:0-4899 GCA_046593245.1 Phycisphaerales bacterium | reverse complement strand
CTCTCCATCGGCCCCGCCCGCGCCGACTTCCAGGCCGTGATCGGCCAGCGTGATCTCCGCCCGCTCGATTCATTCTTCGAGGACCGCGCCATCACGGCCTGGAAGTCGGCGCGGGCGGGGCCGATGGAGAGTGTGCCGGGTTTGGAAGGAAGGATGACGCGGTCGACGGTGACGACGTTATTCTGATAGAGAGCGAGGACGGGCTGGCCGTTGAGTTTGATCTGAACAACGCC
Source organism: Phycisphaerales bacterium (assembly GCA_046593245.1). Taxonomy (GTDB): domain Bacteria; phylum Planctomycetota; class Phycisphaerae; order Phycisphaerales; family UBA1924; genus UBA4658. The sequence goes on along the minus strand of JBKJOD010000411.1, from coordinate 4,666 downwards.
GCTGCGCTCGTGACCGGTGAGGGCGCGGGTGAGCGGGCCGGGCATGGTTTCGTATTCGGGGCCGGTGATGGGGAGGGAGAATGCGCCCTCGCGTACGTCTTTGCCGAGGGTCCAGATGAGCTTCAGGGTGATGGGCTGGTTGACGAATCCTTCGCTGAGGTCGGAGGTAATGGCCAGCTTGAAGTCGGGTGCGAGGGTGGGCTCTACGACTTGGATGGGAATGGCGGCGGTCGTGTACGAGCGGCCGCTGATGGTGAGGGTGATGGGGGGGAGCTCGAAGGTGCCGGTGCGCTTGGGCGAGAGGGCGTAGATGTGCGCGTAGTTGATGTTGACGTTTGTGGAGACACGGCCGTTGATGATGGTCGTCATCGTGGAGGAGGAATCCTGTGGTCCGCGGTAGATGATGTCAAAGTCTTTGAGTGCGGAGAGATCGGGTGCTTCGACATCGCGCGAGCCGGTGATGGCGATGGAGAGGTCGGCAGAGTCACCGAGATAGACCTTGGGAGGGACGACGACGCGGACGGTGACGGCGTTTTGCTGGGCGCGTGCGATGGACGCGAAGAGCAGCGTGATGGCCGCGAGAGCGGCGAGGAGGCGGAGGAGGATGGGAGAGGCGTGTGTCATCACCAGTCCTTGGGCACGGGAACGGGGCGGACGCGTTGGCGCATGATGCGGTCGCGCATCTGCTTGTCGCGGCGTTCCTGATCGAGAATCTGCGCGGCGGTGGCGTCGAAGGGTTTATCTTGCTTCTCTTCGCCCTGTTGCTGCTGCTCCGCTTGCTTCTGCTGTTCGGCTTGTTCTCTTTGTTGTTTCGCGTCTTCGGCTTGCTTGGCCTGCTGGGCGGCGTCGCGGAGTTGTTTGGCCGCCTCTTTCTGGAGTTCTTCGGCGGATTTGGTGTCGCCCTGCTTCAGTTTGTCTTCTGCTTGCTTTTGGGCCTGCTGGGCTTTGTCGAGTTTGTCCTTGGTTTGGTCGAGAGACTCCTTTTCCTTCTGATCCTGCGACTTGCCGGATTTGGACTCGGCCTGCTGCTTGGCTCGCTCGGTTTTCTTCTGGAGGTCGTTCTGCTTCTGGGCTGCCTGCTTCTGTTGTTCGGACATCTTGTCTTTGGGTGCGCCCTGCTCGGACTGTTTGCTGAGGTCTTTGGAGTCCTTGCTCTGCTGGTCCTGCTGGTCGGCGAGTTTGTTCAGATCGTCGGAGAGATTGTCGTCTTTGGAATCCTGCTGCTGGGTCTTCTCGTCGGACTTCTGCTGCTGGTTGCTCTTCTGATCGCTGGGCTTCTGGTCTTTGGAGTTGGGTGACTTGCTGTCTTTGGACTTGTCCTGCTTCTGGTCCTCTTCATCCTTCTTCTGCTGCTCCTGCTTCTGTTTTTCAAGGAGCGCGGCGAGGCGGCGTTGGATGAGATCGATGTTCTTGGAGGCGGCGGGGTCGGGGGCGGCCGCGGCGGCGGAGCGGAAGCAGCGTTCGGCGCAGTGGAGATGTTCGATCGCGTCGGGTATCGCCTTTTCCTCCGCGGCGTCGGCGAGTTTGGCTTCGATCTGGCCGAGGTTGTAGAAGGAGGCGGAGCGGAGCGTGTCGGGGGCGTTCTTGGCGAGGACGGAGCGGAAGTCGGCTTCAGCTTCGGGGAGTTTGTTGCTAGCGAGTTGGGCACAGCCGCGGTTGAAGAGGAGTTCGGGGAGTGGGGAGGGGGCGGCTGCGAGCGCGGCGGAGTAGGCGTCAACGGCTTCAGAGGACTTGCCGTCTTGGAGGAGCTTGTTGGCGGCGACGGTTTGCGCGGCGAGATCGTCGGCGCGCGCGGAGGAGAAAGAGAAAGCAAGGACAAGGATCGTGGCGAGATACGCCACGGCTCGCCTTTGACTTTGGTAGCGGAGTTGTTTAGCGATGCCAAACATCGATGAGCGCCTCCAGAAACATGCAAACAAGCGCGAGACCGAGCAGGATCTGGAAGAGCTCGGTGTAGCGCAGGGCTTCGGTGGTTTCGTGTGTGGTGGCCTGCAAGGACTTCATGAGACGCTTGTAGATGGCGTCGAGTTCGATGTTGCCGGTGCCGACATTCAGGAAGACGCCGCCGGGGGTCGCTTCGGCGATTTGCTTGAGCGTGCCGGAATCCATCTTGGACATGACCTCGTGGCCGTCGTATTCCATGAACGCTTTGTTCGGCGCGACTGGACGGCCGGGCTGCTGGGTGTTGTCGGCGGGAACGGGCGCGCCGGAGAGTTCGGAGCCGACGCCCATGGTGACGATACGAATGTTCTTTTTCGCGGCATCCTGCGCGGCTTGCAGCGGTGCGGATTCGTGATCTTCGCCGTCGGTGATGAGAAATATGGTGCGAGATCGGCCGTCGCCAGGGTCGGCGTTGTCCGGAGCGAGCTGCGAGGTGGCGAAGCGGATGGCGTCGCCGAGGGAGGTGCCGCCGCGGCCGACGCTGTCTGGGTTGGTGTCGTCCAGAGACAGGCGGACGAATGAGTAGTCGGTGGTGAGCGGGCACTTGAGGACGGCCGCGCCCGCGAAGGCGACGATGCCGATGCGGTCGCCTTCGGCCACGTCGAGGACATCGCGGACGCCGAGTTTGGCACGCTCAAGACGGTTGGGGCGAACGTCCTGGGCGAGCATCGAGCGTGAGACGTCGATGACGAAGACGGCATCACGACCGGTGCGTTGGATTTTCTTTGGCTGCGGGTTGAAACCCGGGCGGGCGAGCGCGAACACAAGCGCGCCAGCAGCGGCGATGGCGAGAATGGCCTTGAGGAGGCGGAAGGTGATGGAACCGGTGGCGGCCCAGGGGCGCCCAGCAGCGTCGTTGAAGAACCGACGGATGGCCGCGCGGCGAAGGATGAGGCCGAGGATCGCCAGCGCGAGCAGGATCGGAAGACCGCTCAGCCAGATGAGTGCACGGGGCTCGAGGAATGTCCAGCCGTTCATGGCGTCCTCCTGAGCCATGTGGCACTGAAGAGAACGTGCAGGCCGAGGAGGGCGAGGGAGGTGTAGGCGATCGGGGCGAAGAGCTCGGTGTAGTCGGTGTAGTCGATGGTTTTGATGTTGCTTTTCTCGAGCCGGTCAATCTCGGTGTAGATGTTGCGCAGGGCACCGCCGTCCTGAGCGCTGAAGAACTTGCCGCCGGTGGCATCGGCGATGGCTTTGAGGGTTTTGGCGTCCACGTCGCCGCGGACGGGGATCTTCATATCGCCGAATGGGCCGCGCTGGAGCATGTAGGTGTCGCCGCCGAGACCGATGGTGTAGACCTTGATTCCCCACTGCGCGGCGAGTTTGGCGGCTTCGAGCGGGTCGTGCGTGCCGGCGTTGTTGTCGCCGTCGGTGAGAAGGACGATGATTTTGGACTTGATGCGGAAGTCGTCGGGTGCGGCGGTCTTGAGTTCATCGTGGCGGGCTTGCAGATCCTGCTCGGCGGTGTGGAGACGTGCGGCGGCGAGGGCAAGCCCGTCACCGATGGAGGTGCCATCTTCGAAACGTTGCGCGGCGGTGCGGATGGCTTCGACAAGGGAGACGACGGCCTTGTGGTCGCGGACCATCGGGCAGGCGGTGTCGGCGTATTTGGCGAACTGCACAAGGCCGATGATGTCGGCGGGGCGACCGGCCAGCGATTTGCCATCACCGAGGAGGAAGTCGCGAACGACGCGTTTGACGGCGTCGAGGCGGGAGATTTCTTCGCCGTCGGCGGTGATGGGGAGGGCCATCGAGCCCGAGCGATCAACGACGAGTTGAATGGCAACTGCGTCGGTGGAGGTGAGCACTTTGCCCTCGCCGAGTTGGGGGCGAGCGAGCGCGAGGGTGGCGGCGACCATCGCGAGAAGGAGGAGGAACCGGGGGAGCCAGAGGAGGCGTTGACGGAGAGACTTGGGGAGCCCGGCGGCGATGGAATGCGTGGGGAGAGAGACGGCGGGGAGTTTGCGGACGCGGATGAACAGGAGAATGATGGGAACCAGGAGCAGCGCGAACGCCCACGGCGCTGCAATATGTAGATTCGAAGGGAGTATCGGCAGTGATTGTGCAAGCGTGGGAGTCATGCGCGGACCTCCGAGGGGGAGGTCTGATCGATGAATGTGGAGACGCGATCAAGGAGGGACAGAACGGCGGGGACGCTGGCGGCATCGGGGGCGAAGCGGGTGCGTTCGAGTTCAGCCAAGATCGTGTTGAGTTCGTTGCGCTGATCAGCGGAGAATTGCGAGGAGGTGGAGATGGCCGCGGCGATGGTGGCGGAGGGTTGTGTGTCGGCGGGAACGTGCAGTGCGGTGGAGAGATAGGTGGCGAAGGCGCGGAAGAGACGCTCGCTGGCGATGGAGGCGTCGGTGCGGGTGGATGATTGAGCGAGGAAGGCGCGGATGGCTACGAGCTCGCGCCGAGCGCGGAAGGTGGGATTGGCTTCCTGCTTCTGGCGACGCGTGGAGGTGAACGCGGCGAAGCCGAGGGCGGCGGCGATTGCGACCGTAACCCCTGCGATGGTGGCGTACATCGCGATGCGACGGGACGCGGCGGGCGCGTTGAGCTCGACGGGGGATTTCGCGGGTTCGAGCGGGGTCTTGGCGTCGGCCTTGGAATCCGCGATTGCGGCGATGTGGGCGGTGATGGGGTCGGTCTTCAGCGTGAGGGTTTTAGGGCCATCAGTTGCTTGGAAGAGGAGTGGGGGGATGGACTTGTCGCCAGAGAGGAA
>JBKJOD010000116.1:0-6933 GCA_046593245.1 Phycisphaerales bacterium | reverse complement strand
GGCGCGAGCGAGATCATCGGGCGGCTGGTGCTGCTCGAAGGCGAAGGCCTGCGCGGCGGCGAGAGCGCACTGGCGCAACTGCGACTGGAGCATCCCGCTGTGGCCGCGCGCGGGGATCGGTTTGTGATTCGCGCGTACTCACCAAGCCGCACGGTGGGTGGCGGCACCGTGATCGAGCCTGTGGCGGTGAAGCGACGTCGCGCGGATGCGCAACTCGGCCAGTTGGAAGTGCACGAGAGTGGGTCGCTGGAAGTACGGCTGCTCGAGAAGCTTGGTGCGGCTGTGAAGCTGCTGAGCACTGACCTGCTGGCCAAGGAACTGGGCGAACCTGTTGCGGCCGTGGGCGAGGCGTTGTCGCGACTGGCTGCGCGTGGAACCGTGGCCGAGCCCGTGAAAGCCAAATGGGTGAGCGACGACCGCTGGGCGCAGACCCGCGAGCGCGTGCTGGACACCGTGCGCGAGTACGCCGAGCAGTACCCCTCGAGATATGGCGTGCTGAAGGGCGAGCTGAAGAGCGGGCTGAAGTCGCAGATCGATGCGGCGCTGTTCGACGCGGCGTTCGCTGCGTTGGAACGCGAAGGACTCGTGGCGCTGCGGGCCGAGCGCGTGCGCCCGGGCGGCGCGGAATGGGAGCCGCCTGCGGATGTTCTGGCCGCGCTGCGGAACCTGGAGCAGATGCTCGAGGCCGAAGGCTACTTGGTGCCGGACAACATGGCGTGTCAGAAAGCGGTGGGTGCGGCGTACGCCGAGGTGGTCGCGCTCGGGTACTTCCTGGGCCGACTGGTGCGCGTGGATGCCGAGCTGACTTATACGTCGGCGCAGATGGATCGACTACAGGCTGCCATGCGGGATTGGTTCGCGACGCATGCGTCGGTGACCGTGGCGGGTCTGCGCGGGTTCACCGGCGCGTCGCGGAAGTATGCGGTGCCGCTGTTGGAGCACTCGGATCGCGTGGGGTGGACGGTGAGGGTGGGGGATGAGCGGAAGTGGGGTGGGGGGTAGGGCGGTGCCGCGCGAAGAGATCACGATCGGCTGACGATCTCGCCGAGTGATCGGGGCAGGGTGGACTCTCGTTCATGGAACGCAACGAACGGGAGGGCGCGATGGCACTGGTGAGATATTTCTTTGGTGGCGCTGAGAAGGTTCTCGAATCCTCGACTGATTGGCAGTTTGTGGATGGTCTGCTCGACGAGCGCTTCAGCGCCGCAACGATTCCATCAAACACGCCGCGCTTCTATTTCAATCCGCCCTGGATGATGGCGCATCTCGCCCCATTCTTGGTGAGTTCGGGTTGGACGATTTGGCCGCACCCCGAGTACTACGGAACACTCCGCGCGAGCCAACTAACGCCTCAGATCAGCAAGGGCACGAGCGTGCTCGAGATTGTCGCGCTCGATGGCGGGGTGATCCTGGCTGCGCTGACGCGACTTCGCGTGATGGCTCGGATGAGCACAATGCGCAACGCTCCGGTCATGACGGATGGCATCATGATCGTTGTGGATAATGGACACGCAGACCATGAGATCGAAACCCGACTGCTTGGTGCGGCCGAGGAGTCTCGGGTGGTCCTCGAGGGAGCCTTCAAGTGCTCGACAGCAATTCCGCTGCTGGTACTGCATGTCACGCTGCCTCGGAGCAGCAGCGAAGCCCAAGTGAGCGCTACCGCGCGACGCGGAACTTCTCGAAAGCCTCGGCGGGCATCGGGTACTCGAGCTTCCAAGTGATGTTGATGGGGCGTTCGCCGTGATGCTCAAAACACGAGGCTGGGCCAAGGAAAAGGTAGGGGGCCGTCCCAACTTCATTCTCCCGGTCCGACCTAACGAAGAGTAGGGGTGTGACGCCGAGTGCGGCGTGGTCCACGTGCCGTTGGCCACGCTTCCCTTTGACAGTGGAAGTCGATTGGGACTGCCAGTGGAAGAGATCGCGCGAGATCGCGTAGTCCTTGTACATCGTCGAAGGGGAGTAGCCCTTCTCAGATTTGTTCGTGGTCACAAGCAACGCGTCCGCGTCGACACCCTTTGCAGACCACACGCCTTCCCGCGTACCTACATGCGGCTTAGCTAGGTCAGGCGCTAAGGCGGCTTGGATAAAATCACGGGTGTAGTGGCAATGGACGCGCAGCCGAGCTGCTCCTTTGGTCCACTCTACTGAAGAATACGATCCTCTGGTCCACATGAGATCCAGAAGCTCGATGGCCTCCCTAGCAACTGGCTGAGCCGCCTTCATCTCCTTGAGCCACTCGCCTGGAGACAGATATGCATCCCCGCCGAACAATTGCACGAGCGCGGGCATCAGTAGCGGAAGCAGCGGTGCTGCGCCGATCAAAGCATCTCGAAACGCGTGGACAATGACGTGGTCGTCAAGTGTCGAGAATCTTGCAGCACCCTTGGACCACAGTGCCTCAATGGGCGCCACAGGGTCCATCGGGAACCCCGCCTTTCGCCGAAGTGAAGTTAGCGAACGTCCATTCTTGTAGATCTCATCCAGAGTGAAGCCGGTACTCTCGATCAGCGCCGCAAGGCTTGTGTCTGCTCCAAGCCGACGAAGTTCTGCGACAAGTACGTTTTCACGGGATGAGAGCTGCGACTTCAAGTTGGCGAGAACGATCTCCCTGGCGTCATCGGTAAGCTGGATGCTGCAGCCAGGTGGGAGCGACGGAAATCCAGCTTCTACCTCGGCCCGGACCTGCGCGCGTGTCCCGCCAGTCAACGCTCGAAGCGGCAGGTCCATCCTGAACTCGCGTTCAGGCACAGAGACAAGATCCAACACGGTGAGGCAGCGCTTACCGTCATGAAGCCGGAGCCCGCGCCCAAGCTGTTGCAGGAAAACCGTGGGGCTCTCCGTGGGCCGTAGCATCAGCACTGTATCGAGTTCCCGGATGTCGACTCCTTCGCTCAGCGCATCCACGGTGAAGAGCGCCTGTAACTTTCCTTGGCGAAGTTGCTCGATCCGGTCTTGACGTTCGAGCCCATCATCGCCCAGCGCGGTCTCCGCAAGCAGCCCGTGCTCATTGAAATACTTCGCCATGAAATGGGCGTGCTGCCTCCCGACGCAGAAGCCAAGTGCTCTCATTTGGCTGGGATCCACTACATGTTCACGAACTGCATCGAGGACCTGTCGCGCACGAACGTCGTGGGCGGAGAGGACGCCATCGAGCTTGGCAAGGTCGAGTTTGCCGCGAGTCCAGTAGCTGGAAGTGTCTAGCGCATCCTTCAATCCGAAATACTGAAATGGAACGAGCAATCCCTGATCGATCGCATCCCAGAGTCGAAGGTCTGTCGAGGTCTGTCCCCCAAACCAGCGTCGTATGTCTTCTCCATCGGCACGGTCGGGCGTTGCAGTAAGGCCAAGCAAAATCCAGGGCGAGAGGTGGTCGAGCCATTGCCGGTAGGTCTTTGCGGCCGCGTGGTGAAACTCGTCGACGATCACGACATCCCAGGCGTTGGCCGGGACGGCAGCTGTACTTAGCTGAGCCAGACTCTGGATCGAGGCAAACACGGCATGCTGATTCGTAGGCCGATCCCCGCCGAGCAAGAACTCTCCAAAATTGGAGTCACCAAGAACACTTCGGAAGCTCGCTCGTGCTTGCTCGAGTATCTCTCGCCGATGTGCAACGAACAGGAGGGAGGGGAGGCGTCCATTTGATGTACGAAAGCGCGCGACCAGCGACTTGAAGTCGAGTGCTGCAATGATCGTCTTTCCGGTGCCGGTCGCCGCTACCACGAGATTCCGCATGCGACCGAACTCAAATCGTTCGGTTTCGAGCTTCTCTAGAATCGCCTGTTGGTAAGGGTATGGCCGGATGTCGAAAAGAACTTCGGTTCCCTTGCCCCTTGCCCCGGCTGCTGCAAGGGCTTCCCGAATCCGAGCGCCGTCGACGGCACGGTCGTATGGCTCAAAGCTGGGATCATTCCAATAGCCATCGAACGCGGCTTCAAACTTCTCAAGGACGTGTGGCGAGTCTCTCGCGATACGCACATTCCACTCGAGGCCGTCGGTCAATGCGGGTGCTGACAGGTTCGAAGAGCCGATGTATGCGGTGGTGAACCCGGTTCCCCGGTTGAGCAACCAGGCCTTCGCGTGCAGCCTAGTGCGACGAGTGTCGTAGCTCACTCGAATCTCGGCGCCCGCTTCGTGGAGCTCATCGAGCACGCGGGCGTCCGTCACCCCCATGTATACCGTGGTGATGATCCGGAGGCGCGAGTTCTTACGACGGAGAAGCTCCATAAGCTGGATCTTGAGCTGCTGATACCCCGGCCAGAGGAGGAACGAGCACAGCAGGTCCACGGAATCGGCCGATGGAATTTCTCGTCGCAACTCAGAGCCGATGGAATGCTCACCGCGCGCGTTGACGAGCAGGTGTGTCTGCGCGAGCGGTAGTGAGGGCCGAGTCGTGCGCGTGTTCCCAGCGATTGAGTTTCGCCGCGTAACCTCCAGGAGCAGCTCTGGTCGAAGCAGGTCGTTCTCGTCGACTTCGTGGCGCAGGCCATGGCCGTCCATCTGAGCCGCGAGAGCCAGGATGAGCCGATTGCAAACCTGGACCTGCTCTTTCGCTGGCATCTTCTTCTCGTGCAGGACTTGGAGCGCGTGTTCGAGAAGTTCGGAAAAACGGGCGGCAAGCCGGCGTGGGGCCTCAGCTGGTTCGATCGAGGCTTGTTCAGTTGCGAACTCCTCAGGCGCGGAGCGAAGGCGGGCCTCGAGGGCCTCGCCTATGACGAAGTCGTAGAGTCCGGGGACGAGATCCCCATCGTTCTGTCTTGTTCTGGCATTCTTACTTGCACCCATGAAACCCCCAGGCCAGGCTCCACTCCATGCCCACGCGCATTGCATCCGCCCTCGCCGCCAACCCCGGGCTCGCCGAGCAACTCTACATGCTCGCGTCCGAAATCGTGGACGACTTCGAGGACTTCGGGCCGGTGCTTCAGGCCAACGACGCCGGCGAATACGATGACAGCACCACCATAGCTCGCCTGAAGACCGTCCGCGATCAGCTGATTACGCAGGCGCGCTCCCGCGTTGTTGCGAGCGTCGAGCATCACACCCGTAGGGAGGCAAAATGAGCAACGACCAGTTCACTCTTCGGTTGGAGCCCGAGTTGGTGGCCGACCTCAAGCACGCGGCCAACGTCGAGGGCCTCGATGGCGCGACCATGGCGCGCAAGCTCCTCATGTGCGCGCTGCGCGAGTGGCGAGTTGAGCGCGCCCTCCAGCAATACCAGCGTGACGAGATCTCGATCGGGCGTGCGTGCGAAGATGCCCGCCTCTCGCATCACGAGATGCTCGATCTCGTGCGTGGGCGAGGCATTGCCTATCCATTGCCAGGATCGGATCTGTTGGATCGCATGGACGAGATACTCGCAACTCTCCCGCCCGTTACGGATCGGCCGCTGAGCAATGGAGCTCCCGACTGACGGCGCTACCGGATCGTGCTGGACGCCCTCGCCGGGTCCGCATCGTAGGCATCAATCCGCCGCTGGTTTCCGTCAAGGCTGGGCACTACTACCAAGGCAAGCGCAGCAAGCAGCTTTGAGCACGGCTGGCCAAGTGCGGGCTCCTGAATAGCGCAACACGAGGTGACCAATTCCGCTGCGGTGCCTTCCACGGATGAACTCTGCGCAGGCAGTCGCGGGTGCTGATTCGGGTCACCCCGCCCGAGCAGGTTGAGACGGTGTCACAAGTGGACCCACGCACCCCGTCGCTACCGCATGAGCGCATGGGACAACTGGCCCCGGGGCCAGTTGTGCAGCTTCTGCAAGCACTACCTCACCACGCCTACTTCCGTTTCCTCTTACCCTCGCGCCGCATATTCTTCAGCCATTCGCCTGCTCCGGGTACGGCTGCCCAGGCACGGTTCAGCGTGAACGCGATCTGTACCGCCTCGGCTTCAGTACCGGACGGCGCAGGTTCAAAGGGTATCTCCCCGCCCGCTCGCGAGCTCCCGCTCAGGTACTTGGCCGCGAACCGGTTCGCGCTCATCGCTCGCTGGAGCAGTGCATCTGCCTGCTCCACGGCACTTCCAGTAGCGAACGCCATCAGCGCGCTCGCGAACAACATCGGTGCCGAATCGTCGGACGCGAACTGTCCAGCGACTTCGCGCGCTGTTTCCAGTTGTCCTGCCTCGACAAGGTTCGCCATGAACAGCACGTGCAGGCCTCGCGGGTCCGACGGTGCCAGCCGCAGAATCTCGCGACGATGTGCGATCGACTCTTCGCGTTGGCCCATATGCCAGAGCTCCTCGGCCAGATGCAGGCGCACCCCGAGGTAGCGCTCCACATCTTTCCTGCCAAGATGCGCTTCCAGGTGGTCATTCAGCCTAGCAGCGTCCACCTCGGCCTGTGCGTGGACGAAGGCCTGGCGAATGAACGCCAATCTGCGGTCGTCGAAAAGTGTCTCGTGGGCCAAAAGCATGAATGCGTCCACCGAACGTGGGTCGTATCGCAGCAGGGTGCGCACGTAGCGGTGGAAGTTCCGTCCTTCGTTGGGCGCCGCAAGTTCGACCAACACGGTCGCACGTGCCTCGGGAGTCAGCTTCGCGAGGTTCTCGTCCGAGATCATCGGCTGCTCGAGCACGCCCGGCAGCGATAGCGTCAACGTGCGTTCGCCATCGGCGGTCATCACCGTGCGTGTCCAGCGGCCGGAGTCGAGTTCGTCCTCGGTGGTCTCGCTCAACATGCGCAGCAGGGCTTCGCCGAACACAAGCCGTTCGCCGTCGGCTGGCTCTGCGTCTCCGTCAAGCGAGTGTGCGCGGAATGACGGGTAGGCAAGGGGCCCGGCAAGGGGTAGGTGCTCGTCCTGCCACAGTTCCGAGTCGCGAATCGCGATGTAACTCGCATCGTCGAACGAGATCAGCCACTGCTTCGGAGGGCGCCGAACCATGCGTTCGCCCAGTGAGCGCTGCATCTGCTCGAACGCTTCCCGGTTCGGGTGGAACCCG
>JBKJOD010000331.1:0-8883 GCA_046593245.1 Phycisphaerales bacterium | reverse complement strand
CACCTTGCCACGCAGCCCGACCAGTGTCGCATGAATCGCCACATACTGCGGCACCTTTTCCGGGCTGGGCGCCAGCGAGACCGGCCCCAGCATCCATCCCACCGCCGCGCCCGAGTGCGCCACGCCGTACACCACGCTCGTCAGCAGCAGTTGACGTGAATCCGCCGAGAGCATGAGCCCGATCGGATAGAACGTCAGCAGCAGAAACGAAAGCCCCGTGCAGCGCACGGCGCCGATCTTGTCCATCAGCATTCCCGCGGGCACGATCATCGCTGTCATCGCCAGCCAATACGCCACATGTGTGCTCTCGGCGATCGACTCGTAGTTCATGTTCAGTTTGCTGGTGACCAGGATCGGCAGCAGCGCGTAGCAGATCATCCACCCGATCCCGTACGTCATGAACCCCGCCTCATACCGCGCGAAGATCGGATCATCGCGCAGCACCTCCTTCATGTGGCTGATCGGGCCGACCACGCGCTGCCAGGTGCTGCGCCCGTCGACGGTGTGATCCACCGGCCGGTCCGCCGCGTGCCCGGTGGCGCGGGCGAGCATGTACAGCACGCCGATCCCCAGCAGTTGCAGCACCGCCGCGCCGGGAAACACAATCCGGAACGCATCCGGATTGTGATCCATCCACTTGCCGACCATCAGCCCCGCCCCCGCGCCGAAGACCATCGATGATCCCCAGACAAACGAATAGATCCGCCCGCGCAGCTTGTCCGGATACAGCGCCTTGAGTATCTCACCCGATGCCGGGTGATATCCAGCTCCGCCGATGCACGAGAGCAGGTGCGGGATCAGCAGCATCCAGAAGCTCTGCGCCCCCGCGATCAGCAGCAGCGGCAAGCCCGCCCACAGCCAATACGTCAGCAGATACCGCCCGAACGTCCGCCGCTTGAACAGATCATTCCAGAAAATCGACAACGAGAAGAAGATCGTCGGCGTCGCGGTGATCAGCAGCGTCTGCCACTCGTTCGCATCGAATCGCTTTCGTGCCAGCACCGGCGTGATAAACGCCACGCCCATCCACGTCGATTGGATCAGCGCGACCGCGAGAATGTGCGTGGGGATCACCCACTTGCGCGGCATCGTCTTCGCAGCAGATGTTCCCGCAATCGGTTCCGCCGCGCCCGCTGCGCTCGGCTCGATCCCGGGCGTGCCCGGAAGAGGTTCCATATCAGGAGTGGAGGGGATACGAGGTGCAGGCGCGGCGGTGGTCAAGCGTGTGCTCAGGAATACTTTGTGGCGGCGGTATATATAGACGAGCGTCGATGGTAGAACCCTCAATCGATCGCGTGCAGTGAAGTCGCACAGTCACTGCGCACCGGGGATCGAGTCCTCGACATCACCCAGTCCCACGTCCCACATGCTTACTGCGGTTTCGCCGCCACCACCAGCAGCGGCCCCGCGGACACCACCACACCACCCGGCTTCTCGGATGTGATCGCGAACGCCGCCGCCCCGCGCACCGGCAGCCGCGCGTCGAACGGCACGATCACCTCGCCGGTGGACGCGACATTGAACACGCCGCCATCAACCGGGTGCGTGTCGCGCACCGGGTCGACGATCCACAGTTGATACTGCCGCACCTTCGGATCGTTCGGCGACATCCCCTTGAGTCGCATGTAGCCGCGCTGCAAGGACTCGCTCCAGACCACCTCGCCCGAGGCCGCGCCATACGCCGCATTGTTCGGCTTGAACGGCCAGCGCACGGTGTCCGTCCCGCGATCAATCGCCGCGAGATCCGGACCGGCCGGGCCCGTCGGTGCCCACGGCTTGAGCGCGATCACAGTCACGCCCGCAATCAGAATCGCCGCCGCGGCCAGCGCCCACGGCCACCGCGCCCCACGCATTCCGCGTTGTTTCAGAGAAGCCGAATCTTCGCCGATCCTTCCAATCACCCCGTCTTCATCCAATCGCGCGGCGTTCCTGGTCGCCGCAAGCCGCTCGTGCAGACCGGCTGGCAACCGTTCATCCCCAACATCCACCAACACCGCGCTCCGCGTGGCTTCCACCGCCGCTTCAAGGGTCCGCGTCTCCTCCGTGCCGATCACATCCAGCAGATCGCACAGTTCCTCGCCCTCCGCCGGCGAGAGCCCGATCGTCGCTCGCGCGATGATCAGGTCCTGCGCCCGCTCCAGCATCTCCGGCGGCCGATTCTGACCGTGGTTGTTCTGAGGTGATCCCATCATGGCATCACCTCCTTCGCCGCACCGTGGCCGCGCCGCGCCAGCGCTTCACGGATCGCAATCAGCCCGCGACGCAGATGCGTCTTCACAGTTCCCACCGGCATGTTGAGGTGCTCTGCGATCCGCTCGTGCGTCCAGCTCTCACCCACCGCCAGCCGGATCACGCTCTGCTGTTCTGGTCGAAGTTGCTGCAGCTGCGCCAGCGCCGCGCCGGTCTCCTCGCTCGCTCCAGCGGATCGCCCCCGATCCTCGCCCCCCGCCGTCTCGGTGAGTGCCACACGCCCGACGATATGTCGTCGCTGCGAGCGTGCACGATCGATGAGACGCCGACGTGTGATCATCGCTACAAAGGCCCTCGGACTGGAGAGTGACGCGTCAAACCGGCCAGCCGTACGCCACAACTCCATGAACACATCCTGCGTTGCATCTTCCGCGTCCGTGCGATCGCGGCACATCCGCAGCGCGATGGACCACACCAGCGGCCCGAATCGCTCGGCGCATATCCGCCCCGCCTCGGGATCGCCGCGGCCAAGCAACTCCAGCGCTTCCGTGTCGCCATCCAACACCGCTTCGTTTCTCCACACGCTCGGACGGACCTCTTTCGGTGCCCAACCCGTTTCGGATTCACCCCATTTCCGGGAGCGTCCCCACACAATACGCCATCCCTTTGCTCCGGGCTGCTGAATCGGTCTCCACGCCATCTCCGAACTGGCCCTTGTCCGGTCGGGCGCGGCCCGGCCACCCTTACTCAGCTCCCTCGAAAGGACTCTTCCTATGAAGTTCTCGGCTTTCCTTGCGCTTACACCTGTCGCGGCCCTGTTTGCCGGACCGATTCCTTGCGCCCTCGCAACGGACGATCCGGCCCCGTCATGCCAGAAGCCCGCGGCCGTATCCGCCTCCATGCCCGGCATCTCCGGCGGCGAAACCATCGTCGCCATCGCCGCGGGCAATCCGGACTTCTCCACGCTCGTCGCCGCCATCAAGGCCGCCGGCCTGGCCGAGGCGCTCTCCGCAGACGGCCCGTTCACCGTCTTCGCGCCCACCAACGCTGCATTTGCCAAGCTGCCCGCCGGCACCGTCGATGAACTGCTCAAGCCCGAGAACAAGGCCAAGCTCGCTCGCATTCTCACCTACCACGTCGTTCCTGCCAAGGCCCTCGCCGCCGATGCAGTCAAGCTCACGAGCGCGCCCACCCTCAGCGGCCAGCGGCTGGACCTGGTGCTCAAGGGCGACAAGCTCACCATCGACGGCGCGACCGTCACCAAAACCGATATCGTCGGCTCCAACGGCGTGATCCATGTGATCGACAGCGTGCTGCTCCCCAGCGAGGACAATCTCGCCGCCACCGCGATCAAGGCCGGTTCCTTCAAGACGCTCGTCGCCGCCGCCAAGGCCGCGGGACTCGTCGATGCCCTCGCGGGCGATCAGCCCCTCACCATTCTCGCCCCGACCGATGAGGCCTTCGCCAAGCTCCCCAAGGAGACGCTCGCTTCGTTGCTCAAGCCCGAGAACAAGGATGCGCTCGCGGGCATCCTCAAGCTGCACATCATCGCCGGGCGCGTCTTCAGCGATCAGGCCCTGAAGGCCGGCACCGCCGCCACGCTCAATGGTGAGTCCGTGAAGTTCGCCGTCACCGATGGCAAGGCCAAGGTGAACGGCGCGGCCATCGTCAAGACTGACATCGATGCCACCAACGGCGTCATCCACGTCATCGACTCCGTCCTGCTTCCTTCCAAGATGCCGAAGTTGTCCCGCGGCGGGGCCAAGATGCCCCCCGCGGGTTCGGCTGTCGAGCTCGCCACACTTGCCATCGACAAGGGCGCACCCCTCTACAACGACGGCCAGCCCGCCGCCTGCGCCGCAATCTACGAGGTCGCCTGCCGCGCCATTCTCAATCAGGAGAATCTCCCCAAGTCCATCCGTGCCGAGCTGACCGACGCTATGACCACCGCCTCTGCCGAATCCCACGACGGCAAAAAGGCCTGGGCCCTCCGTCACGGCCTGAACGCAGTGCTGGATCAGATGCCGATCGCGTTGCGGTAAGCTACAAGTCTGAATCGACATAAGCCCCGGACAGTGCGATCGCACTTTCCGGGGCTGCTTCAATAGAACACTGATGAACGAGCTGAAGCGGCGAAACCAAATCACAGTCCCTGCGTGTCCAATCCCTTGAACACACGCAGGTTCTTTCCGCGTTTCTTCGTGAGGGCCGAAAGATTCCGCGCCGAAATCTTGAAGCGGCGCTGCATCCATTTGGGAAGTTGATCCGTGGGCGTTTCAACAATCTCAGGACTTGCGGCGCCCTTGCCACGGGAGCCCTTGGGCGATGATTCTCGCGACTTCGAGACAGACAATGCCTTCGCTGATCGCTTTGTCGAGGATGACCGCGATTTCTTTGCCGTCTTTTTCATGCTCTGTCACATGATAGCGCGATCCTGCGCGAAAATCGCTCAGCAGCACACGCGATCCCGATGTCTGTGTGCCTTGTCCCTGTGATGCGTTGTAGATCGCATGGATGTTAATCTGGGCCCCGAACTCCTGGGAAAGCTGCAGCAGCGTTCTCTGCGCGGCCGCATACGCGGCCGGAAGTTCGGCAAGGAAGTTCCACCGCCCAGTTCGCTGCGATCTATCGATCACGGCCCGTACAGCGTCCTGGAGCGGCCGATAGACATACACCACTTCCGGTTTCCAGCCGTGTTGAAGCGCGGTTCGCAACAGAGTGCGTGCTCGCACAAAATCCTTGAACTGATTATCAAATACAAGATCGGCAACGGCTGTCAACCCGGTGAGTTGCGAAGTCTTCCCCGATCCCGCACCTCCCGCCGTGATCAGCAGACGCTTCGTCCCCGTCCGCTCCCTCGACAGTTCTCGTAACATTCGATCATGCGCGTACGCCCCCGCCGGATTCCCTGTGGAGGGCGTGTGCCTGATGCGCCCGCTCCATGATCGAAACTCCGGCGCGAGAAATCGCGCCGTATCCACGCTGATGATCTTGCCGCGCTTGGCCGCAGGCAGCGCGTTGTACGCCGCGTCCGCACCGGACGAGGAGAGTCGCTCGCTCAGCCGATCGAAGACCCCGCGACGATCCGCGGCCAGTTTTCCGGGATTCTCGATCCGAAACGCCATTTAGAACTCCGCCTGCCCCGGCGCCCGCGGAAACGGTATCACATCCCGGATGTTCTGCATCCCCGTGATGAACTGGATGATCCGCTCGAAGCCCAGCCCGAAGCCCGCGTGCGGCACCGTTCCATACCGGCGCAGATCGCGGTACCACCAGTAGTCCGCTTTGTTCAGCTTCATCTCTTCCAGCCGCTGATCCAGCTTGTCCAGCCGCTCCTCGCGCTGGCTGCCGCCGATGATCTCGCCGATGCCGGGAACGAGCACATCCATCGCCCGTACCGTCTGCCGATCCGGCTCGCAGTCGTCATCCAGCCGCATGTAGAACGCCTTGATTCCCTTCGGATAGTTCGTCAGGATCACCGGCTGCTTGAAGTGCTCCTCGGTCAGGAACCGCTCGTGCTCGCTCTGCAAATCCGTGCCCCACTTCACCGGATACTCAAACTTCTTCCCTTTCTTGATCGCATCCTCAAGAACCTTGATCCCCTCGGTGTACGTCACCCGCAAAAACGGTTTGTCCACGATCATCTTCAACCGCTCCACCGCCGTCTTCTCGATCCGCTCCGCGAAGAACTTCATGTCGTCGGCCCGCTCCTCCAGCACGGTGCGGAAGAGGTACTTGAGTAGATCCTCCGCCAGCTGCGCATCCGCCGCCAGATCCGCAAACGCGATCTCCGGCTCGATCATCCAGAACTCCGCCAGATGCCGCGACGTGTTGGAGTTCTCCGCCCGAAACGTCGGCCCAAACGTGTACACCCGGCTCAGCGCCATGCAATACGTCTCAACGTTCAACTGCCCGCTCACCGTCAGGTGCGCCTGCTTGCCGAAGAAATCCTTGGCGAAGGGATCAGGGGATGAGGGATCATGGGATCCAGTCCCCGACCCAGGCGCATTCTTCCCTTTATCCCTTGATCCCATGTTCCCTCGATCCCCGTTCACCCAGTCCAGCGTGCTCACCTTGAACATCTGCCCCGCCCCCTCGCAGTCATTGGCGGTGATGATCGGCGTGTGGATGTAGTAGAAGCCCCGCTCGTGGAAGAAGCGATGGATCGCCATCGCCAGGCAGTGGCGCGTCCGCGCCACCGCGCCGAAGGTGTTGGTCCGCACCCGCAGGTGCGCCTGCTCCCGCAGATACTCAAAGCTGTGCGGCTTGGGCTGGATCGGGTACGTGTCCGGATCCTCCACCCACCCAACCACCCGCACCGCCGTCGCCTGCATCTCGTTCCCCCCTTTGGGGTTCTGCACGATCACCCCGTCACACTCCACGGCGCACCCGGTGGAGAGCTTCACCACCTCGCTGGCATAGTTGCTCAGGTCTCCTTTCACCACCGCCTGAATCGTGTCAAAGCACGACCCATCATGGATCGCGATGAACGACAGCCCGCCCTCCGCCTTGGAGTCGCGCCGCGTCCGCACCCACCCCTTCACGGTGATCTGGCTACCGACCGGGGCTTTCATCGCATCAACTACACGCATCCAAGACATGGCAAACTCCTCAATCACACTCACACGCCCGGGATGAGCGACGCTCTGGGAGCGAATCCCGCGGATTTCAGTGGCACGCTCAGCCACAAACGAGGCAGGGTTTCAGCACACCGCCCGATCCTACGCTCCGTACGAACAGCGAACGACCCGTCCCAATCACTTCGCCCGATATCCCATGCCCGCTTTTGGGTCCGAAATAACTCGAGTTTTCCGCCGCCCTGCGAATACCGGAAACGGCTTTCCGCTCCGGGCCTCGATCCTGCTCAAAACCCCTTCATTTCCCGATGAAAATGAACTCAGACGTTCTTGTGGTAGACTTCGGCCATGGCACACCCGCGCTCTCTGCTTCCACGTGCGTTCACCCTCATCGAACTCCTCGTGGTCATCGCCATCATCGCGCTGCTCATCGGGCTGCTGCTCCCCGCGCTCTCCAAGGCGCGGGAGTCCGCGCGTTCTGTGAAGTGCATGATCAACATGAAGCAGATCGGCGTGGGTATCAACTCCTACGCGCTGGACTACAAAGGTCTGACGTGGGAAACCGGCGCGACCACTCCGTTCTACCGCTTCTGGTACGCCACTCCGGACAATCCGCTCATCGCGCCGACCGGCCTCGCGGGCACCAACCCCATTCGCACCGGTCCCGCCTTCTCGTATCTCAACGACGTCGACAAGATCTTTGAGTGTCCCACCAACAAGCGCAAGACACCGACCAAGGACGTCACCAGCATCAACGATCCTTTCTTCTCCACGCCTGCCGGCCAACTCCAAGCCGTGCTCTACAACGACTTCCTCTCCCCCAAGGCCATCGCCTTCGATTACACCATGGTGACCGGTGCCAGCGGCGGTCGCATCGACTCGGACATCCAGTTCTGCTGGGACAAGGCCTGCTCCACCTACGGTGCCGAGGCCGGGCGTCCCGCGCAGCCCCAGCCCGCAAACGTCAAGTATCTCCGCTCCTGCCCCGCCTTCATGGAAGAGGACAGCGAGTGGTGGAACTCCCGCAGCCCCGATGGCATGTGGTCCAACTGGGATCGCGTCACCAATCGCCACGGCAAGAAGGGCTACATGCTCTACATCAATGGCGATGTCGAGCTTGCCAACTTCCCGCGCGGCAACCAGCCCTTGAATGAAACCGAAACCGGCAATCTCACCGGCAACGACATCTGGGCCAAGGGCAAGTTCAACCGCTGGTACCAGCTCGCTCCCACCTGGCCCGGACAGGCACGCAACTACGGCTGGGTCAACAGTCCGCAATAAGACTGCTGAGCCCTGGAGCTATTTGTCCATCGCGGGCACCATCTCCAGCACATACGTCTGATGCGCCTCGAGCACCCCGACCGGCTTCCCGCCGATCGGGTTTGTCTTTGCTCCGTGCAACACCTCGCGCGCCGTCCACTTCCCTTTCCCCATCGTCGGCACCCGCAGCGCATACTCGCTCACCGGGGCATCCGTGAGATTCATCACCACCACCACCGGATGCACCTCCGGCGTCTGGCCCGTCCGCATGAACGCGTACACGCCCGGGTTCCCGCTCTGCACCGGCTCAAACCCGCCCCCACTCAGCGCGGCCAGCTCCCCGCGCACCCGGATCAACCTCCGATACCAGCTCAGCAGTGATCCCTCCTCCCCGCTCTCCTGCTGCACGTTCGCGCTCGCACGATCCTTGTGCGCTGCTTCCCACGCCGTCCCGGTGGTGAATCCCGCCGCCGCGCCCGCGCTCCACTGCATCGGCGTTCGCAGATTCTCATCCGGCTTGTCCCCCGTCATCCCGATCTCTTCACCGTAGTAGATGAACGGCACACCCGGCCCCAGCAGCAGCATCGCCGCCGCGCTCCGCATCGCGCCCGCGTTCCCTTGGAGCTGTGTCAGCACCCGCGTCTGGTCGTGGTTGGTCAGAAACCGCCCGTATTGGTTCGGCGGGTAGCACCCCAGCACCCGCTCCTGGGCCGCGATCACTTTCTCCGCTTTCCCCGTTCGCGCCGCTTCCACGATCGCGCTGGCCAGCTCGAACTCAAACGTCATGTCCAGTTCGTTCCCCACATAGCTGGAGGCGATCTTGGAGTCCGTCCAGACCTCCCCGATCGACATCGCC